>JBKCTR010000934.1:0-7019 GCA_046318755.1 Planctomycetaceae bacterium | reverse complement strand
GGGAATGGGATTTCTCCACGGCCCGAATGCCCCAGGCGGGATGCTGACCCGATGTTTGACAAGTTCCTGACCGTCTTCAAAATTCCGGAACTGCGCCGCAAGATTTGGCTGACGCTCGCCCTGTTGTGCGTGTATCGGCTGGGGTATTACATCACCCTGCCGAACATCGATCAGTCGCAGATCAAGCGCAACATGGAGCAGATGCAGGCCAGCAATAATCCGCTGGGTCAGACGTTCCAGTTGGTCCAGCTCTTCTCGGCCTCCGAGTTTGGCAACGCGACCATCTTTGGTCTGGGGATCATGCCTTACATTTCGGCATCGATCATCCTGCAGTTGCTGGCCAGCGTGTGGCCGCCCCTCGAGAAGCTGCAGAAGGAAGGGGAAGTGGGGCGCAAGAAGATCAACGAGTACACGCGGTATCTCACGGTCGCCCTGTGTTTCCTGCAGAGCGTGATGTGGTTGCAGTTTGTGAAACAGTCGATGGGGCAGAACGCCGTTTATGAAGATTTCTGGGGCTTCTATCCGAATCTCGTGAACGTCATCACGATGACCGCGGGAAGCATCTTCCTGATGTGGATTGGCGAACAGATCGATGAATACGGGGTGGGCAATGGCATTTCGCTGTTGATCATGGCGGGTATTCTGGCACGGGTTCCGGCCGCGATCGTGAAGTTGTTCAACGATTACCTGAAGGGTGGACCTCGGCTGGGGGGTGATCAGGGAATTGAGAGCCTGTTGATCCTCGCGGCCCTGTTCGTCGCGGTGGTGGTGGGGGTGATCTTCATTACCCAAGGTCAGCGACGAATTCCGACCCAGAGTGCGAAACATGTGCGGGGTCGGCGGGTGTTCGGCGGCCAGAAGCAGTTTCTGCCTTTGAAGGTGAACCAGGCGGGGGTCATGCCCATCATTTTCGCATCGAGCCTCTTGATGTTTCCCACCCTGATCCTGAACTGGCTGCGGTCGAGTTGGCTGGGACAGTACGATTGGGTGCAATCTTTGGCGGGGGCCTTCAGCGGTGAACGGGGTTACATCTACAACCTGTGCTACATTGCCCTGATTTTCTTCTTCTGCTTCTTCTGGACCGCAATTACCTTCAATCCGAAGGAGATTGCGAACAACCTGCAGGACTACGGAAGTTTCATTCCCGGGCATCGCCCTGGCAAGCGGACGGCCGACTACCTCGAGAAGGTGATGACCCGCATCACCTATGTGGGGGCCGCCTTCCTGTCGCTGGTGGCGGTCATTCCGACCGTTGTCCAAAACATGTTGGGGACGGATTGGGTGGTGGCCAGCTTCTTCGGCGGGACCGGCTTGTTGATTGTGGTGTCGGTGGGATTGGATCTGATTCAAAAGATCGACAGCCACTTGGTGATGCGAAACTACGGAGGCCTGCTGGAATCGTAGTCGCTCCCTGATCGGGGGTGGCGTGCAAGCAGGAAACAACCTTGATCGCGCTCAAGAGGCCGGCTGAAATTGAGTTGATGCGTGCCGCGGGTCGAGTGGTCGCGAAAGCGCATCAACTCGTCCGGTCGATGATCGCGCCGGGAATCACGACGGCTGAAATCGATCTCGCCGTCGAGCGGTTGTTTGAACAGTCGGGTGCCCAGCCGCTGTTTAAGGGAGTTCCTGGAAAGGTTCCTTTCCCAGCGGTCTGCTGCATCTCGGTGAATGAAGAAGTGGTTCACGGAATTCCTGGTCCACGCGTGCTGCGGATCGGCGACATTGTCAAGGTTGACACGGGCTGCCGTCTGGAAGGGTGGTGTGGCGACTCGGCTTGGACCTATGCGGTTGGCGAAGTGAGTGCCGAGTGCCAGAAACTGATGAGGATTGGGCAGGAAAACCTGGAGTTGGCGATTCGGGAAATGGCGCATTGCGAGCGGTGGTCGCAAGTGGCCGAAAAGATGGAGTCGCACGTTCGGGACTCGGGCTTCAGTGTGGTTGAACAGTTTGTGGGCCATGGGATCGGGCGGGAGATGCACGAAGACCCGCAGGTGCCCAATTTCGTCAGCAAGCAGTTGCTGCGACAAGATTTCAAGCTGGTACCAGGGTTGGTGCTGGCGATTGAGCCAATGGTCAATGCAGGGACCAAGGCGGTGCGGATTCTGGGGGACCATTGGACAGTGGAGACCCGGGATAAGCGGTCAAGTGTACACTTCGAGCATACGGTGGCGATGACGGAGCGGGGCCCAACCATTTTGACGGATGGCAGTTAAGGGTTGACTGCCGGGGGAATTGAGATCAGCGATTCAGCCTGGGCGAGTTGGCAGTGAACCGGCTCGGAGGTAGGCGTGGCTCGAAGGGGTCGTCGACTGGGAAGCCGGTGGCTTGCCAGTTCCCCGAGTGTGGAGTATAGTCAGGGATCTTCCAGACTGCCTCAGGCTGTCTGGTCAGCCAGTGTGAGAGTGAGATGAAGATTCGAGCGAGCGTGAAGCGGGTTTGTGAAGGCTGCAAAGTGGTCCGGCGCAAAGGACGTGTTTACGTCATTTGTTCGTTGAATCCGCGTCACAAACAGCGTCAGGGTTGATAAGTCTCCGGCCATCGGTGGTCGGAGTCTTCTGATCGTGTGATGCTGTGGAAACCAACAGTCGCTGTCGGCGGGCTCCAGTCGCATGGGATTTCGTCAGGTTGGATGAATCTGACTGATGTTCGGTCGCAAGGGCGGAAAACAGCGTGGGGGCGTTTCCCATGATGTTGGGGAGTTGGTAGCTCGGTTTTTGAATACGAGCATGAGTTGAGCGTGAGGCCGTGGTTGGAGCTGGGGTTCCGTCTGCCGCAGGGCGAACGGGTTCCAGGGCCAAAGTTCAAACAGCGGACTGGCAATCAATCTCGGGGGCGGCAGACGGGCCGGTCCCGAGATGTCATTTAGTCGCCGGGGTTCCCGGCAAGTCCGGTTTTCAGAGACTTGCAGAAGCAGAGCGGAGAGAGCTGAATGGCTCGTATTTCGGGTGTCGACATCCCCTCGGACAAGCCGACCTACATTTCGTTGGGTTACCTCTACGGAATTGGTCGAACGACGGCGATTCAGATCTGCCGGCAGTTGGGGCTGGATCTGCAGCGGCCGGCCCGGGATTTGTCGGACGACGACCTGGCGCGGATTGCGAACCTGCTGGACAAGGAATTCCTGATTGAAGGCCAGCTGCGCCGAAAGATTGCCCAGGATATCAGCCGTCTGCGGGAAGTGGCCTGTTACCGAGGCTTTCGTCATCGGCGTGGTTTGCCGGTGCGTGGGCAGCGGACGCGGACCAATTCCCGTACTCGCAAGGGCCCGCGAAAGACGGTGGCTGGCAAGAAGGGCGTGAAGGAGTTGCGATAAGGCGGCAACTGGAGTTGGAGTTCGGGCTGTGCTGCTGTGTGGCGCGCGGCCGAATCGTGCAGCGTCCGAGTTGACTGGAAATGTTGGTCTCGGTCGGTTGGCTTCGATTTGGCGAATCGCCAAGCACGAGACTGTGGAAGACAGGCGTGGGTGGGGAGTTCGCGGCAGACGCTCGCAGAAACATAGAGGGAGTTCAGGTGTGAGTAAGGCAGTTCGCAAGAAGATCCGGCGGAATGTGGCCAAAGCGGTGGCCCACATCAAGGCGACGTTCAACAACACGACCGTGACGATCACGGATGTGAATGGTGACGTGTTGTGCTGGGCGACCGCAGGGACGTCGGGTTTCAAGGGTAGTCGCAAGAGCACTCCCTTCGCTGCCCAGCGGGCCGCCGAGACCTGTGCTGAGAAGGCGTCGAAATTTGGTGTGAAGGAGCTGGAGGTTCGGGTCAAGGGGCCTGGATCGGGCCGCGAAAGCGCGATCACCGGACTGCAGGCGGCCGGATTGTCGATCAAGTCGATCGAGGACGTGACACCGTTGCCCCACAACGGCTGCCGTCCCCCGAAGAAGCGGCGGGTTTGATTCTCCGCGACACACTGGCGGGGCGTGGTGGTCGTCGGCTGCGGCGAACATCGAAAGAGGAACAGGTCCAACGCGAACTGCGTCGACATCCTCCAGCCCTGCTGAGCGGGACGGGTCTGTCGGACCCTTGTGTGAATTGGCACTCTCAACTGACACGTTTAACTGACACCTTCAACTGACACTGTCCTTCGGGACATTCCTGGAAACTGAAGCTGAAACATGGGTCGCTATACAGGTCCGGTCTGCCGGTTGTGCCGCCGCGAAGGGGTGAAGCTGTTTCTGAAGACGCTGCGGTGCGATTCGCCCAAGTGCGCGCTGGAGAAGCGGGGGGAGCAGCCCCCCGGAATGCACACGCAGAAGCGTCGCAAGAGCAGTGACTACGGCTCGCGGTTGCGGGAGAAGCAAAAGGTCAAGCGATACTACGGTGTGTTCGAGCGCCAGTTCCGCCGGTACATGGATTTGGCGGGACGCTCGAAGGGGAACACTGGCAGCACGCTGATGGCGCTGCTGGAGCGTCGCCTCGACAACATCGTGCATCGGCTGGGCTTCGCGGGGAATCGCCGCACTGCCCGTCAGTTGGTGGCACACGGGCACATTTGCGTCAATGGGCGGAAGGTGACCATTCCCAGCTTCCTGGTGAAGGCGGGAGATACGGTGTCGGTCAAGGCGCGTCCCAAAAGTGTGCGGTTCGTGAAGCAGAGCCTGGAGGGATTCAGCGGCCGGGTCCCTGACTTTCTGGCGGTCGACTCGGCTGGGGAGAATCCCTCGGGGCGAGTGTTGCGGCTGCCCGGAGACACAGACTGGTCGATTCCCGTGCAGACGTCGCTGATCATCGAGTTTCTGTCGCGTTGAGCGGTTTTGGTGCCGGACGGGTCGATGCCCGCCCGCCACCCGGGACGAGGACGTGGGCTGGAACAGGGTGAGAAGAGGTCGTTTTCGAGGAGAGCGCGGCAATGCGAATTCGATGGCGTGGATTGGAACTGCCCAGCAGTGCTGTGGCGAGTCCGGAAAATACGACGACCTACGGCAAATTCACGGCCGAGCCGTTTGAACGCGGCTTCGGCGTGACCGTGGGAAACAGTCTGCGGCGCATCCTCTTGTCGAGTCTGGAAGGGAGTGCGGTCACCCAGGCGAAGTTCCAGGGCGTGCAGCACGAATTCACTTCGATTCCCGGCGTGGTGGAGGATGTGACCGACATCATCCTTAACATCAAGTCGCTCGTGGTGAAGAATCACAGCGTCGAACCTCGCAAGATCCGAATCGAACGGAATCGCAAGGGCTTGGTGACGGGTGCCGACATCATCACCGACGATCAGGTCGAGGTGGTGAACAAGGATTTCGTCATCGCGACGATGACCGAAGATGTGTCGCTCAGCATTGAGTTGACCGTCGAGAACGGGCGGGGTTTTCTCCCGGCGACTGAGCACTATCAGAGGAATCCGGAAGTTGGGGTCATTCCGGTGGATGCGATTTTCGCTCCCGTGACCCGCGTACGGTACAAGATTGAAGAGACCCGCGTGGGTCAGCGGACCAACTACGACAAGTTGGTCCTGGAGATCTGGACCAACGGAACGACCACTCCCGAGATGGCCTTGGTTGAGGCGGCCAAGATCTTGCGGAAGCATCTCAATCCGTTCATCACCTACCGCGAACCGGGGCCCGAGATTCCCCCGGATCGTGGCGGTCTGACGAAGATGGGGGAAGAGACGGGATACTTCCCGCTGGACCTCGATCTGGAGGACAAGTTGGGTCGGAGTCTGGCCGAGTTGAACCTCTCGGTCAGGGCGACCAACTGCCTGGAATCGGAAGGGATCAACACGGTTCGCGACCTGGTGTCGCGGTCTGAGGAACAGTTGCTGCAGGTGCGGAATTTTGGTGAGACCACGCTGCAGGAAGTTCGCGAGCGGTTGGAGGCGATTGGCCTGAAGCTGGGTCAACGTCCCCAGTCGACCCGCAAGTAGTTTCGCCGAGAGTCGGTTCCCCACGGTGTGCCGAGGCGTCGGCACCCACCAGAGCCCAAGTCACACTCAGTTCTGCCCGGGAAGTGAATTCCCGTTTTCGTTGAAGGTGAACGTCACATGCGTCATCGTATTGCAGGCCGCACACTCGGTCGGAATGCCTCCCATCGCGCTGCCATGTTTCGCAACATGGCGGCCAGTTTGATCAAGACCGTCCGCCAGCCTGAAGAGGGGACCCCCGGTCGTCCCGAAGTGGCGGGCCGGATCATCACCACGGTGGAGAAGGCCAAGGAACTGCGACCGTATGTTGAAAAGCTGGTGACCATGGCCCGCAAGGCCCTGGTGGCCGATGCGAAGGCGGCTCCCCTGGCGTCGACTGCCGCCCGGAACACTCCCGAGTGGAAGGCGTGGCGCGACTCGGCCCAGTGGCGTGATTGGGCGCAGGCCAGGGCTCCGGGTGTGGCGTATCGTCGGCGGGCATTTGCGTTGCTGCGTGACAACGAGGCGCTGAACATTCTGTTCGATGAGCTCGCCAAGCGGTTTGCCAATCGTCCCGGGGGATACACGCGAATTCTGCGGATCGCCACCCGTCGTCTGGGTGACGCCGGTCAGCAGGCACTGATCGAGTTCGTCGGGACGAATGATCGCGTGAAGCGCGTGAAGAAGAAGCGGCAGGCCCCCAGCGTGGCCCCCGCTCCCGCTGTGACTCCCTCGGAAGGCTGAGTTTTCAGGGTGGCCTCCGCCGTGGGGCTTTCGAACACCAAGTGTCGACGGCTGTCTTCGTTCGCGGAGACAGCCGTTTTTGTTTGAACGTGACCAGTGTGCGGTCCAGGACGGCGGGTGTGCTGTGGGTTTGCCCGTGGCGGCTGGCTGGATCGGTTCAGCGTTTCCTTGACCGACTTCCAAACCGACTTTTATGATCGCCACCATGACCGTACGCACTCGATTCGCCCCCAGTCCGACGGGGTACATGCATATTGGCGGCATGCGGACTGCCTTTTTCAACTGGTTGTGGGCCAGACGAAATGGGGGGCAGTTCCTCCTGCGGATTGATGACACCGACCAGGCGCGGAACCAGGAGGCGGCGCTCCGCCCCATTCTCCAGGCGTTTCGCTGGCTGGGACTGTACTGGGACGAAGGGCCGGAAGTCGGTGGTCCGCATGCCCCC
>JBKCTR010000933.1:0-3430 GCA_046318755.1 Planctomycetaceae bacterium | reverse complement strand
CTTGTGGTGAGCGGTTGCTCTCCCGCGGCCCCGGTGGCTCCGGCGGTGAGTGAATCCCAGGGATCGGGAACGGCCGCGGAAGGAGCCGGGGCTTCCGGGCTGTCGAGTCCGTTGCTGGAACCGGCGGCGTTGGCCAAGCTGACTGGCAAAGTGCGCATCGATGGCTCGAGCAGCTTGTTCCCCGTGGTGGAGGTGGGGGCCGAAGACTTCCAGACGGCCACACGCAAAGGGGTGGATGTGCCCATTGCCCATGCTGGGACGGGTGGGGGTTTCAAGCGTTTTCTGCGGGGTGAAATCGACATCTGCAACGCGTCCCGCCCGATCAGCGAGGCCGAGCGGAAGGGGTGCCAGGAGGCGGGCCTGGAGTTCATCGAACTGCCGGTCTGTTTCGACGCCCTGACCATTGCGGTTCACCCGGGGAGCAAGCTGGAGTCGATCACCGTCGAGCAGTTGAAGACGATCTGGGCTCCCGAGTCGCAGGGGAAGGTTCTGAAATGGAGCGACGTCGATCCCTCTTGGCCCGACACGCCCCTGCGCTTGTTTGGCGCCGGGGCCGATTCGGGAACCTTCGACTATTTCACCGAGGCCGTGGTGGGTAAGGCCCGGTCGAGCCGCACCGACTACACGGGCAGCGAAGATGACAATGCCCTGGTCCAGGGGATCAAGGGGGATCCGGGCGCGCTGGGATACATCCCTTTTGCTTATTATATCGAGAACACCAAATCGGTGAAAGCACTGGCGGTCGACTGGGAGAAGGACGAAGAGGGCCCGGTGGTGCCGAGCCTGGAGACGGTGGTCGCGGCCAAATACAACCCGCTGTCCCGTCCCCTGTTCATCTACATCAACAAGAAATCGGCCGAGCGGCCTGAGGTTCAGGCGTTTGTCGAATTTCTGTTGATCAAGGCTCCGACGCTGGTCGCGGAGGTCAAGTACATGCCTTTGCCCGCCAACGCCTATCAGATGGCGCTGCAGCGATTCCGGGATGCCAAGGTTGGCTCCGCCTTCCAGGGGAAGCCGGAGGTGGGGGTGCGGATCGAGGACATTCTGGCGCGGGAGCCCCAGTGAGCGGTGGGTCTGCAGAAGGGCATGGCCGGCCGGTCTCGGTCGCGGCAACGCCGCGCTCCGGGACCGGGTCTGCGTTATTTGGATCGGGGCGGCCCCGCTGGGGAGAGCGGCTAGTCGAGTGGCTGCTGTTCTGTTCGGCGTGCATTTCGGTTGCTGTGACAATTGGCATCGTGGTCATCCTGCTGTGGGAGTCCGCGACGTTCTTCCGCAGTGTTCCCACCTGGGAATTCTTGACTGGTCGCGTGTGGGCTCCGACCTTCGAGCCTCCGCGGTTTGGGATCCTGCCCCTGTTGTGCGGCACTTTGGTCACCACTGGAGTGGCTCTGCTGGTGGCGCTGCCCATCGGTTCGATCGTGGCGGTCTACATGAGTGAATACGCCCCCTTCGCGGTTCGCGAATTTCTCAAGCCCACCCTGGAGTTGCTCAGTGCGATCCCCACGGTGGTCTATGGGTATTTCGCGCTGGTTCTCGTCGGTCCGACCCTGCAGAAGGTGTTCACCGACATGCCGGGGTCGAACATGCTGAGCGCCGGCATGGTGATGGGCCTGATGATCATTCCCTATGTCAGCTCGCTGTCTGAAGATGCGATGCGCTCGGTGCCCATGCTGCTGCGCGAAGGGGCCTATGCCCTCGGTGCGAAAAGGATGATCACGGCGTTCAAGGTGGTGTATCCCGCGGCTTTGTCGGGGATTGGTTCGGCTTACATCCTGGGAATCTCGCGGGCGATTGGCGAGACGATGATTGTGGCGATCGCGGCGGGGGGGCAGCCCAATTTCACGCTGGATCCGCGACAGCCGGGTTTGACCATCACGGCCTACATCGTCCAGGTGTCGATGGGCGATCTGCCGCGGGGTTCGGTTGGTTATCAATCGATCTTCGCCGCCGGGTTGTTGCTGCTGGTCTTCACGCTCGGGTTCAACATCCTGGGTTATCTGCTGCGCAAGCGGTTCCGGGAGAGTTACTGATGCGGTCGATTCCCGAGTTGATTGTGCGTCGTAAACGGCAGGACCGCTGGTTCGCGCTGCTCGGGCTCCTCTGCACTCTGATCGGGCTTGTGACGTTGGTGGTCTTGTTGGCGGGATTGATCCGCGATGGTCATCACCGTTTGTTCGATCCCGCGTTTTATGCGTCTTTTCCCTCGGCCCGTGCAGGGCGGGCGGGAATTCTCTCGCCGCTGGTCGGCTCGGTGCTGTTGGCCTTCGTGACAATTCTGCTGGCTGTTCCGTTGGGGGTGGCGGCCGGGGTGTATCTCGAGGAATACGCCCCGCGGAGTCTCTGGACGACGCTCATTGAGATCAACATCGCCAATCTGGCAGGGGTCCCGTCGATCATCTTCGGGCTCTTGGCCCTGGGGGCGTTGATCTACGGTCTGCATCTCGAGCGTTCGGTGATGGTGGGGGGCATCACGCTGGCCCTGTTGATCCTGCCGATTGTGATCGTCACCACCCGCGAGGCACTGCGGGCCATTCCGCAGGGGATCCGCGAGGCGGCTTATGCCCTGGGGGCGACGAAGTGGCAGGTTGTCCGACACCATCTCATTCCGTAGTCGCTGGGGGGGATCGCCACGGGGACCATCATTGCGATGTCCCGGGCTCTGGGGGAGAGTGCCCCGCTGATGACCATTGGGGCTTTGAGCTTCATCACGTTTCTTCCGCCGAGCCCGGTTCAATCGCAACCGCCGTTCGTCAACTTTCATTGGCTGAACTCCGAGTTCACCGCGATGCCCATCCAGATGTTCAACTGGATTTCCCGGCCCCAGGCGGAGTTCAACGCCCTGGCTGCGACCGCAGGGGTCGTCTTGATCCTGATGACGCTCTCTTTGAACGCTGTGGCCATTGTGCTGCGTTACCGTCTGCGGAAACGGATCAAGTGGTAGGATGATGGGATGACTGAACCGTCCAGCACGACTCCCGGGAAGAATCTGTCCGGGAACGATTCCTCTACGCCACTCTTGCCCTCGGCCTCGCAGCCAACACCCGCTGGGGTTGATGCGAATTGCAAGTTGGCGGTCCGGGGTCTCAGCTTCTTCTATGGGGCCAAGCAGGCGCTGAAAGAAATCAGCCTGTTGATTCCCCAAAACGCGGTGACGGCACTGATTGGGCCGTCGGGCTGTGGGAAGACGACCCTGCTGCGATGTCTGAACCGGATGCACGATCTGTATGCGGGGAATCGCTACATTGGCGAGATCCTCATGTATCCCGAGGGAATCAACATCATTGGACGCGATGTTGATCCGATGGAAATGCGGCTGCGGGTCGGCATGGTGTTTCAGAAACCCAATCCATTTCCGAAGTCGATTTTTGAGAACGTGGCGTTCGGGCTGCGGCTGGCCGGTCTGCGGTCCGCGGCCGAGATCGAAGAGCGG
>JBKCTR010000932.1:0-11779 GCA_046318755.1 Planctomycetaceae bacterium | reverse complement strand
GCCCGTTTCAGGTCGCGGGGGATCCGTCCAAGCCGGGTTTTACGATTCAGAATCTCGACGCCACCACCGACCGCGAGCGGTTCCAACTGCGGCAGACGATGCTGGCCGAGCTCGAACGGCGGGCTCCGGCCGATTCCCCCGCGGCCGCCCCGCTCGACGTCTTTCGGGCGACCGAAGAGTTCCGGCAGCAGGCGTGCGAATTGCTGGCGGGGGGACGGGCGGCGCGGGCGTTTGAGCTGGCTCGCGAACCTGCCGAGGTGCGCGAGCGTTACGGCCGGCACCTCGCGGGGCAGCAATGTCTGCTGGCGCGGCGGCTGGTTGAGGCGGGGGCGGGGGTGGTGGCGGTGCGGTTCTCGCCCGATGGACGGGGAGATTACGACCGCACGATGATCGGCTGGGACGACCATGCCGTCCATGGCAACATCTTCGACATCATGCGGCAGCGTGGTCCGCAGTTCGACCAGTCGGTCAGCGCGCTGATCGAAGATCTCGAGTCGCGCGGGTTGCGCGACGAAGTGTTGCTGGTGGTGGCGGGGGAGTTTGGGCGGACCCCGCGCATTCATGTGCACAAGGGTTGCCCGGGGCGCGAGCACTGGGGGCCGGCGGGGTGTGCCCTGATGTATGGCGGAGGTCTGGGGATGGGACAGGTCGTGGGTTCCACCAACAGCCGCGGGGAACAGCCGCAGGATCGCCCCACCACCTACCAGGACCTGCTGGCGACGATCTATCACGCGTTGGGGATCCACCCCGCCCAGACGCTGATCAACGATGTGGGCCGACCGGTGCCATTGCTGCCGACGGGCACGCCCATCGCCGAGTTGACAGGTTCGTTGTCGGGGGCGCGTTCCGCGCCGGTTGCCACGACTCCCAGCTTTCCCGTCCGGGTGCCAGGCGAGGCGGTCCGCCGTCAAGACGCGGAACAGTCGATCGACGTTCGCCGCACTCTGCGGTGGGAAGACCGCCCAACCGCCGAGATTCCGTGGGAGGAGTTGGCGCGGCATTCCGGGGTGCAGCGGCTGTCGTTGGCGGGAAGCGCCGTGCGGGATGACGACCTGGCGCACCTTGCCAAACTGGAGCAGTTAACGGAACTGGGGCTGTCGGGGACGCAGGTGACCGACGCGGGGCTTCGGCACCTGGCACCGTTGCGGCGGTTGGCCCGGTTGGAGATTCAGGGTTCGGCCATTTCGCTGGCGGGGGTGGTGTCGCTGTTTGTGGAGCACCAGAAACGGACGCTGGTTGAGGCGCTGCGGGCGTTGGGATTGGCGCAGGGGGATGCCGAGGGGCGGCTGGTGTCGATCGACGTGGCGGGGACCACGTTGGGGGACGCGGAACTGCGACACCTGGGTTTGCAGCCGACGCTGCGCGAGCTGCACCTCGCGGCAACGCAGGTGACAGATGCCGGGCTCGCGGCGTTGGGGCCGCAGCCCGCGCTGGAACGGCTGTTCCTGGCGAAATGCCCGATCACCGATGAGGGACTGCGGCACCTGGGGCACTGTCCGCGGCTGACGATGTTGAATCTCGTGGGAACGCGAGTCACTTCGGCGGGATTGGAGCATCTGGCGCAGCTTTCCGAGTTGCGGCACCTGTTGATCACCGATCTGAAGCTGACACCGGCGGCCGTCGACCGGCTGAAGTCGCTGCGTCCCAACCTGGTGGTGACCGACTACACCCCGGCCTGATTGTTTTTCCCACCACCGGCCATCGAGTCTGTGTCTGATGCCTGCGATTCCCGGCGATTCCCTGTTACCGCGGTCCAAGAAGGACCAGCGCAGCCGTGGGGAGTTCCAGCGCCGACTGCCCGCCGTGACCGTGGCGGTGGCGGCCGCGGTGGGGATTGGGATCGACCGCTGGCTGAGCTGGCCTGTCCCCTTCTGGTTGCTGCTGGGGGGTGTGGCGTGGTTCGCGTGGGTGTTGTGTCAGGTTTTCGTCGGCCGGTTCTTCGAGGCGGTTTGCCGGCATTCCGCGACGGCTTGGCTGGATGTGGGATGCGTCCTATCCGCAGTCGCGTGTCTGTTTGGCGGATGGCATCACCTCTGCTGGTCGACTGTCGGCCCGAATGAGGTGGCGCGGTATGCGCGGGATGAGCTGCGGCCGGTGAAGCTGCGGGCCCGCATCGCGGAACGGCCGGTTGGGATCCCCGCTCATGACTACCTGATTCCGACCGACCGCGAGCCTCCCCAGCGCCATGTCTGCCTGGTGGACTGCCTGTCGCTGGAGTCGGTGGAGGGATCGATTCCCGTCACGGGTCGGGCCCGGCTCGATGTGACGGGAGATCTGGTCGCACTGGGAGCCGGGGATGTGGTGGAGATTGTTGGTGCGTTCGGCCGACCGCGAGGCCCGGCCAATCCGGGTGGATTCGACTACCGCGCTTTCCTGCGTTCACTGGGGGTGCATGTCACCATTCACTGCACCAGTGGCGAAGAGGTGCGGCTGATTGCACCGGGGCGGGCGTTTGGGCGACGTTGGCAAGGGGCGCTGCGCACTTCGGCCGAGAAGCTGCTCTCGCGCCACCTGTCGAAAAAGACCGCCCCGGTGGGAATTGCGATGCTGCTGGGAACCCGGACGGCGATTCCGGAGGAACTGCGGAACGCCTTCACCGAGAGCGGGACGATGCACATCCTGGCGATCTCGGGGGCGAACGTCGGGATCCTCGCCGGTTTGTTGTGGGGAGTCGCACGACTCTTGCGGCTGCAGCGCAGGGGAACCGCACTCTTCATTCTCGTGGGGGTCTGTGCGTATTCGTTTCTGGCGGAATCGCAGCCTCCCGTGTTGCGGGCGGTGTTGATGGTGTTGGCGGTGGTTTCCGGTCAGGCGTGGCACCGGTGTGGACCGCTCGCGAACGGTCTGTCGCTGGCGGTCATCGGGCTGTTGATCTGGAACCCCACGCACCTGTTCGACACCGGTGCGCAGCTCAGTTTCCTGGCGGTGGCGGCTTTGCTGTGGGCGCCCACGCTGCGGACCGAGTGGACCCGGGAGGGGCCGTCGCTCGATCCGCTCGATCAACTCGAACGCTCGGTCAGTCTCGCCGCACGGCTGCGGGGCTGGTTTGGCGACCAGTTCCGGTACGCGGCGCTGCTGCTGGTGGCGGTCTGGATCTTCACCCTGCCGTTGACGGTCGCCCGGTTTCACCTGGTCAGTCCGATCGGGTTTCTGGCCAACCTGCTGCTGGGCCCGCTGTCGGTGGCGGTGTTGTGGGCGGGCTACCTGCTGCTGACTTTGGGGTTGGCTTTCCCCATGGCGGGGGTGATTCTGGGGCCGATGTTTGACTGGGGATTGAAGTTGATGATTCTGGTGGTCGAGCAGGCCGCCCGTGTTCCCGGCGGACATCTCTATCTGCCGGGGCCGGGGATTGGCTGGGTGGTTGGTTTCTACCTGCTGCTCATTCCTGTGTTGTTTGGAATTCCGGGTCGATTCTGGCGTCGGTTGGGGTGGCGGGCGATTTTGGTGTGGTGTGTGCTGGGGTTGGGGTACGCCCTGTGGCCGCGCGGGCCAGAGGAACTGCGCTGCACCTTTCTGTCGGTGGGGCATGGTCTGGGGGTGCTGGTGGAGTTCCCGGGGGGGCGCTCTCTCGTGTACGACCTGGGGCAGATGCACAATGGCCAGGGGGCCCGGCTGACGCTGCAGAACGCCCTCTGGGAGCGGGGCCGGGCCCGCGTCGACGCGCTGGTCATCTCGCACGCGGATGGCGATCACTTCAACGGCATTCCCGGTCTGGCCCGCCGGATTGGTGTCGGCCAGGTGATTGTGCACTCGTCCTATCTGGATGAACCCGCGATGCGGTCGACCGTGGACGATCTGGCGCGCGATCAGGTCCCCCTGCGGATTGCCTGGCAGGGGGATCAACTGGAACTCGACCAGGACGTGACCGTGCGGGTGCTGCATCCGGCCCGGGGGACACGGTACTCCTCAGACAACGCCAGCAGCCTGGTGCTGTTGATCGAATACCGAGGTCAACGGATCCTGCTGACCGGAGACATTGAGGAGCAAGGATTGCTCTCGCTGCTGAGGCAGGAGCCTGTCGGCTGCCGGGTGCTGCTGGCCCCGCATCATGGCTCGCGGCTGGCCAATCCCATCCAGTTGGCGAACTGGGCCCGGCCGCAGGTGGTGGTGGTCTCGGGGGGGCACCGGGATGGACGGGGTGGCCTGAACCGCGTCTATGGGTCCGAGTGCCAGGTCCTCTCCACCCATGACCATGGGGCGATCACGTGTGTGATCGGGCGGGATGGCCGGCTGCGTGTGGAGGGCTTCCGCACCGGACCGCTCGGCCAGTTCGAGCCCTGACGGACGGGGGTCGGCCCCGTTTCCAGCGGGTGCCAGAGCCCGGAGCGGGACGGGGCTCTGGACGGTTTCCCTTGAAACCGCACCGACCGCGGCATACAGTAAAACCGACCAGACAGTCGGTTTTGCGCAGATGAACAAGTCCCAGGCCACCCGCGACAAGCTGTGTGAGACGGCGATCGAGATCGCCGCCCGCGAGGGGCTGTCCGCCATGACTCTCGACAATGTCGCCCGTCACGCCGGGGTCAGCAAGGGGGGCGTGACCTATCATTTCCCCTCCAAGGAGAAGCTGGTCGAAGCGGTCGTCGAGCATTTTGGGCAGCGGCTTGAGCGGCTGGTGTTGGAACGGGTGGCGAACGATCCTCACCCCCGGCATCGTTGGGCCCGGGCGATGCTCGACTGCACCTTCGACGAGGCACCCGCCGAGGTCCCCGTCGGGACGAAGTCGGTCCGCCGGACCTTAACGGCCAAAAGCGGTTCGGGGAAACAGCCGGGTTCCGATCAGTCGGTCCGCGATCAACCAGTCCGTGATCAACAGGTGCCGAATCCAACGTCATCGGGTTCCAGCCGTTTGGGGGTGCGTCCGGCGGACTGGCCCGACCAGATGCTCGAACCGCTGATCATCGAGCGGTTTTTTCTGGCCGTGTTGGCTGCCGCGACGACGCATCCGGGGGTCATCGCCCCGCTGCGGGGGGTGGGGCACCGCGTGCGGGAGAGACTGCTGGCCGATCCGCGCGACGGGTTCGACCAACTGCTGCTGTGGCTGGCGCTCGATGGGCTGTTGCTGTGGCAGTTCGCCGGGTTGATCGACCGCAGCGATCCCCTCTTCGCCCAGGTGGGGCAGGAGTTGCGGGCACGGGTCGATGCCGGGTTCCCGCAGTCCCCGTCCCCCGAGACAACCACGTCCCGCTCCCCCCGCCCGCGCAGCACACTCCACGCCGCGTCCCGTACCAAACGCCGTGCGACGGCGGACTCCGGCAGCGCCGAGCGTGCGTCGAGCCCTGGCGAAGTGCGCGAGAGCGCTCCTCCCAGGCAAGCTCGGAAAACCGCACCGCGGCCTGTTCGCCCGACCGACACCGATCCTTCTGCAACCCCGGCACCAACCCCGCGCCGGCGAAATCGTTCCTCATGAGTTCACCGTCTTCGTTGCTCACCCGTTCGGTTTCCTCCAGCCGGCGCTGGCTGTGGTTGCTGCCCCTGCTGTTGGTGTTGCTGGGAGTGGGTGTGCTCGCCCTGCGCTGGCGGTGGAGTTCTGCGCAGTCGGTGACCGCTCCTCCACAGGGGCCCGGTTCCCTCGCGGGGCCGGGGGGGTTCGCGAATCGTCGGGTGCATGCCCTGGGGAGACTCGAACCGCAGGGGGAGGTGGTGCGTCTGGCGGCACCGGCTGGCAACGACGGCGCGCGGGTGGAAGACCTGCTGGTGGCTGAGGGAGACGAGATTCCTCCGCAGACGCTCGTGGCCCGACTGGATACGCATGCCCGCAAGGTGGCGGAATTGAAAGAGGCCGAGGCACGGCTGCTGGCCGCGCGGGCCCGCCTTGCGCAGACCCGCGCCGGTGCCAAGCCGGGCGATATCGAAGCGCAGCAGGCGGCGGTCGACCTGCTGGCCGAGCAGATGAAAGTCTCCCGCCGCGATCTGGAACGGGCGGAACGGTTCCGCAACCAGAAGGTGATTTCGAGCGAAGACTTCGACAAATATCAATGGGCGATGGACAAGACGACGCTCGAATACCGCCGGGCAGAGCGGTTGCTCGAGGCGATTCGCGAGGTGCGGGAGACCGATGTGCGGGTGCAGGAGACCGAGGTGGTGGCTGCCGAGGCGGCCGTTGCCGCCGCGAAAGAGCGGGTCGAGGCCGCCGAGGTCCGCAATCCCACCGCCGGCCGAGTGCTCAAGATCCATACCCGGCCGGGGGAGAAGATCGATGATCAGGGCCTGCTGGAACTGGGAGACGTCATCCACATGCAGGCGGTGGCCGAGGTGTTTGAGGGAGATTTGGGGCTGCTGTCGCCGGGGCAGGGGGCCACGGTGATTGTCGATGGTACGCGGGACAAGCTGCGGGGGACGATCGTCGAACTGGGAAACATCGTCGCGCGCAAGGTGGTGCTGACCAATGATCCCGTCAGCGACACCGACGCGCGGGTCGTCGAGGTGCGCGTGCAGCTCGATGCCCCCTCTGCCCGCCGGGTCGAACGGCTGTCGAATGCCCGCGTGGAAGTGACCTTCGACGAACCGTTGGAACGCTCCGAATCGTCCCCAGCACCCACGGCCGCCAGCTCGAGTCTCCCTCGGGGACCGTGATCGAAATCGCGGTCTCTGACGTTGTTCTTCCGCCCCAATTTTTCCCCGACACCAATTCCGCCCCGCCATGTGGGATACCTTTCTGATCGCCTGGCGACAGTTGAGCTACCAGCGGATGAAGCTGGTGGTGGCCTGCGCGGGGGTGGTGGTGGCGGTGATGCTGATGCTGGTGCAATTGGGCATCCGCGAGGGAGCGCTTGAAAACAGCATCGCGATCGCGGCCAAAGTGCAGGCCGACCTGGTGGTGATCTCGCCCCGAACGAAGACCATCTTCCAGTCGACGCAATTCCCCCGCCGGCTGCTGATGCGTTTGGCGGGGCATCCTGCCGTCGACTACGTGCAGGAGATGTACATGGGTCAGGCCCGCTGGCGAAATCCGTGGGAGTTCCGCGAGCACCCGATTGCCGTGTTTGGGGTCGATCCCCGGACGCCGCTCATCGATTTTCCCGGCTATTCGAGCCGGGCCGACGAACTGCAGCTTCCCGATCGACTCATCTTCGACCGCAACAACCGCGTCACTTACGGGCCGGTGCGCGAGCACCTGGCCGCCGAGGGGTTCCTCGAAACCGAGATCAATCATCGCCGGGTCCGGGTGATCGGGGCGATTCCCGTGGGCATTTCGATTGTCAGCGACGGCAATCTGTTCCTGGCCCCGGCAAATTTCCTGCGGTTGTTTCCACAACGGAATCCGGGGGCGATCGATTTGGGCCTGATCCGTCTCAAACCCGGTTCGAACAGTGCGGCAGTGTTGGCCGATCTCAAGCCGCTGTTGGGGGCCGAGGCCCGGCTGCTGACCCGCGAAGAACTGGTCGATTCGGAAGCGCGGTTTGTGCGCGAGAGCGCTCCGATTGACTTCATTTTCGGGATGGGGGCGGTCGTCGGGTTTTTCATCGGGTTCGTCGTCGTGTACCAGATTCTCTATACCGAGGTGACCAACCACCTGCCGCAGTTCGCGACGATGAAGGCGATGGGTTTTTCCGATCGCACCCTGTTGTCGATTGTGTATTACCAGGGACTGCTGCTCTCGGTGCTGGGCTATATTCCCGGTTTTGTGCTGGCGCTGTGGCTGTACCAGTTGGCGACGAAGGCGATTCAGATGCCGTTCGCGATGACCTGGAGTCGGGGGATTTCGGTGTTTCTGTTGACCGTGGTGATGTGCCTGCTCTCGGCCACCATCGCCCTGCAAAAAGTCCGGCACGTGGACCCCGCCGATGTCTTCTGACCTGCGCTCCACCCTGACGTCGGCCGCAGCCTCGCCGGCACAGGGCCCGGTCATCGAGGCCCGCGCCCTCTCGTTCGCGTTTGGCCAGGGGGAACTGCGCCGACAGGTGCTGTTCGACCTCGGGTTCGAGGTGCGATCGGGAGAGATTGTGCTGCTGACCGGCCCCAGCGGCAGCGGCAAGACGACGCTGCTGACCCTGATTGGCGGGCTGCGGCGGGTTACCGAGGGAGAGCTGACCGTGCTGGGCCGGCCCCTGCACCAAGCCACCACGGCCGATCTCACCGCCAACCGCCGCGACATCGGGTTCATCTTTCAGCAGCACAACCTGCTCGAGTTTCTCTCGGCTCGCCAAAACGTGGAACTGATGTTCCAACTGCATCCCGAGGTCCCGCCCGAGCTGGTCCGGCAGAAGGCGGTGGAGATTCTGAGTCTGGTGGGACTGGCGGAACGGCTCGATTATCACCCGTCGCGGCTGTCGGGTGGGCAGCGGCAGCGGGTGGCGATCGCCCGGGCCCTCGTCACCCAGCCCCGGCTGGTGTTGGCCGACGAACCCACGGCCGCACTCGACAGTGTCACCGGCCGCGACGTCGTCGAACTGCTGCAGTACCTGGCCCGCACGAATGGCTGCCCCATTCTGATGGTGACGCACGATAACCGCGTGCTCGACATCGCCGACCGGATTCTGCAGATGGAGGATGGCCGTCTGCAGACCGTTGACCGTTGACCGCTGACCGCAATGCCGTCTCTTGGAGAATGCACTGGTGGTCCTCTCTGCGGTACGGTTAGCCCTTGCTCGAAGCCGAGACATGCCTGATGACGCGGCGTTCCAATGGTCCCTCGCGGGAATTGTGGTGTTGACCTCGGTGATCGCGGGTTGGCATCGCCGTCGGGCCGCGCGGGGGGATGAACCGATCTCGCCGGCACAAGAGGGGACGTTGTATCGCTGGTTGCTGCGGATATCGGCCCTGGGGTTGTGGTTGGCGACGTTGGGGCAATTGCTGGTGCCCGGTTGGTGCGCGTGGTGTCGGTGGCCCGTACCGACTGCGGTCCGTTGGGCCGGGGTGTTGGCCGCGTTGCTGGGAGCCTGGGGGATGCATTGGTCGCTCGTCAGTCTGGGGCGCAACCTGACCGACACCGTGGTCGTACGCCGGGAGGCGCAGTTGGTGACCACGGGGGCCTACCGTTGGGTTCAACACCCGTATTACCTGGTGGCTGGTTGGCTGATGGGGTCGGTGACCCTGCTGACCGCGAACTGGCTGATTGGTCTGACGAGCCTCGCGGTCTATGGCCTGCTGCTCTGGCGGACCCCGCTGGAGGAAGCTGAGTTGCTGGACCGGTTTGGCCGGGAGTACACGGACTATTGCCAACGGACCGGGCGGTTTTGGCCCCGGTGGCCCACTCGCCGTTGACCTCAGCCGGTGCCGGGTCGCCAGCGACGGCTGACATCCGCGGCATGCAGGGGGGGCGACCATGGGCGAAGTGTGACCCGCCGAGCCCGATGGAGAAATGGCGAACTGGTCTCATCCCGAACGCTCACAGGTCCATCGAAACGCACTCCACCTTCGGAAGGGCTGGCGCAGCGATTGGGTGGTGTGGTACTCGGTCTGGCCAGGCAGTCGCCAATGTTTCGCGGTAACCAGCGCGTGCGACAAGTTTGTGATCTGGGCGGTGATGGGAATCCGGTTTTTCGCTGCCGCGATCGCTTCGCTGGGACATCACCGCGTCTGCCCGCCGTCTGTGTTGCGGTGTCGAGGGGGAAGTTCACCTTGCGCCCCGGACGTGCAGGAAGCGGCCCAACGGCCTGTCAGGCGGAGCCGGTCACTCAAACCGCAATGCCGTAATCGGATCCAGTCGCGAGGCCTTCCAGGCGGGGTAGAACCCGAACACCAGCCCCACCGTCAGCGAGACGAAGACTGACGCAATCATCGCCCCCGGGGCCAGTTCCGTCGGCCATTCCAGCAGCTCCCGCACCAGAATCGAACTCCCCCGTCCCAGGGCGATTCCCAACGCCCCCCCCGCCAGACACAGCACCACCGCCTCCACGAGGAACTGGTCGAGAATGTCTCCGCCGCGGGCCCCAATCGCCATTCGCAAACCAATTTCCCGGGTCCGTTCGGTCACCGAGACCAGCATGATGTTCATGATCCCCACTCCCCCCACGATCAGAGAAATGAGGGCCACCCACATGAGTAATGTGCCCATCGTCTCGGTGGTCGCGGTCAGCGCCTTGTTCGCCTCGGCCATGTCGCGGATGTTGAAATCGTCGGGCTGATTTCGCCGCAGCCGGTGCTGTTCGCGGATCACCCCTTTGATCTGCGCAATCGCATCGGCGACCTCAGCCGAGCTCGACACCTTCACCAGGATCTGGTCGATGTTCGTGAAGCGCACGGGCTGCGGAGTGTTGGCCTGCTGCGTGAGCGACGGCACCGGATACAGCGAGCTCGCCCCCGGGTACAGCCGGTTCAGCGTGTTCACCTTCTGCAGGCTTTCCCCTCCCGCCGTCGCGCTCTGGTTGACGGTTGTGGCCGAGGTGGCCGCCACCCGCGACTTGATCGCTGTCCAGGGAGCCAGCACGATGTCGTCCTGGTCGACCCCCGTCATGTTGGCCCCTTTGCGGCGCAGCACTCCAATCACCCGAAAGGCCACATTCTGAATCCGCAGTTCCTCGCCAATGGGCGACTCCCCCCGGAACAGCTCGCGGACAATCGTCTGTCCCACCACACACACCTGACTGCCGTTCCGCACTTCCCGCTCGCCAAACATCTCCCCCAATTCCAGTTCCTGCCAGTCGCGCACGTCGAGGAACTCGGCACTGGTGCCGTAGATGAAAACCGTCACCCAATTCCGGCTCTTGTGGATGATCTGCGTGCGGGCCCGCACGATGGGGGCGGCATAGGTGACCGACGGGACCTGACGCAGCACCTCGGCACAGTCGCGTGGGGTCAGCGTCAGGCTGCTTCCCCCGCCAAACGTCACCCCACCGCTCGATGCCGCTCCGGGCATGATCAGCAGGTTGTTCGCCCCCATGCTGGCGATGGTCTTCTGGATTGCCTTGTTGGAGCCTTCCCCAATCTCCATCATCGCGATCACCGCCGCGACGCCAATCACAATCCCCAGCATCGTCAGCCCCGACCGCAGCGAGTTTCTCCGGAGGGCTTTGAATGCGGTCTGCAGGCTGCGGGGCATCCAGGAAAAACCCCCGGACGACGGTGCGGCGATTGTCTCCCGGTCCACTCCGCCGGTCTGGCGAAAATCTGCCACGGGGCGAGTGTCTGTCGCCGGTGCTGCTCCGGCGGGTTCCGTCACGTCCACACTGGCGCGGGCCGACTCTGCGGCCCGTGCCTGTTCCCGGGCCACCCGCAGGGGGGAGGGGCCGTCCGATTCAACCTGGCCATCCTTCAGCCGCACCACCCGCTGCGCCCGCGCCCCCACTTCGGGGTCGTGGGTCACCAGGACGATCGTGATTCCCTCGGCATGCAGTTGGTCAAACATCTCCATGATCTCGGCACTCGTCTTCGAGTCGAGATTTCCCGTCGGTTCGTCGGCCAACAGCAACGGCGGATGATTCACCAGGGCGCGGGCAATCGCCACCCGTTGCTGCTGCCCTCCGGACATCTGCGCCGGCTCATGATCCAGCCGCTGCCCCAGCCCCACCCGTTCCAAAAGCTCGATGCCCCGCGCTTCCTGCCGGGCGTCGGCGACGCGACGGGGGGCGTACTCGAACGGCAGCAAGACGTTCTGCAGTGCCGAGGTCCGTGAGAGCAGGTTGAAACTCTGAAAGACAAATCCAAGCCGGGTATTGCGGATCCGCGCCCGATCGTCGGCGGTGGCCTGCGCCAACTCGACTCCTTCGAAGCGGTAACTCCCCGAGGTGGGTCGGTCGAGGCAACCCAGCAGGTTCATCAACGTGGTCTTTCCCGATCCCGACGACCCCATCAGCGCCACGTACTCGCCCGGGTGGATCGTCAGCGAGATTCCCTT
>JBKCTR010000931.1:0-10150 GCA_046318755.1 Planctomycetaceae bacterium | reverse complement strand
GCCAAGAAGCAGCTCGACGGCAAGAGCTGGTACTACGTGGCCGACGCGGTGACCGGGCAGCCGATCGAGAAGGCGAACGTCGAATTCTTCGGCTGGAACCAACGGCCGGTGAACCCGAACCAGAACCAGTTCCAGGTCGTGATTCAGGACAAGGCCTATTACACCAATGCCGAAGGGCAGATCCAGCTCGACGCCAAGACGCTGCCGCAGGACTTTCAATGGCTGGTGATCGCCACCACCCCGCAGGGACGATTGGCGTATCTGGGCTTCACGAATGTCTGGTATGGCAACTACCAGGACCCGGAATTCAACCAAAACAAGGCGATGTTGATCACCGACCGTCCGGTGTACCGCCCGGGTCAATCGGTGAAATACAAGTTCTGGGTGCAGCAGACCAAGTATGACGAACCCCTCAATTCGGCGTTCGCCGGGAAGCCATGCCGCGTCACGTTGAACAATCCGCTGGGTGAGCAGATTCATGAATTCACGGGGGTGGCCGATGAATTCGGCGGTCTGGCCGCCGATTATGAACTCCCCAGCTCGGCCAAGCTGGGCCAATACACCCTGTTCGCGTTTGTCGGCCAGAAAATGCTTGGAGCGGGAACCTTCCGGGTTGAAGAGTACAAGAAGCCGGAATTTGAAGTGTTGGTCGATGCACCGCAGGAGCCGGTGAAGTTGGGAGAGAAAGTGACAGCCATGATCCGGGCGAAGTACTACTTTGGCTCACCCGTCACCCGGGCGAAAGTGAAGTACAAGGTGCTGCGGACTCCGGCCGACACCGATTGGCATCCCCCCGCACCGTGGGACTGGTTCTATGGCCGGGGCTATTGGTGGTTCACCCCCGACTACGCCTGGTATCCCGGCTGGGAGGACTGGGGTTGCATCCGGCCGCTGCCCCCCTGGTGGAATCGGGGCATGATTCCCCCCGAGGTGGTGGCCGAGTCGGAGGCCGAAATTGGGCCCGACGGAACCTTGCCGATCGAGATCGACACGCTGCCCGCCAAAGAGCTGCATGGGTCGGAAAGCCAGAGTTACTCAATTACGGCCGAAGTGGTCGATGAATCGCGGCGGACGATTGTCGGGACCGGGAAGGTTCTGGTCGCGCGGAAACCGTTTGAGGTCTTCACCTGGTTGTCGCGGGGCTATTACCAGGTGGGAGACACCATCGAGGCGTTGGTGCACGCCCACACGCTCGATCAAAAGCCGGTGAGCGGCCAGGGAACCCTCACGCTGTTCCGTGTGACCTACGACGCCAAACAACAGCCGGTCGAGCAGGCTGTGCGAACCTGGGAGTTGGCGACCGATGCCCAGGGAGATGCCCGGCAGCAACTGGCCGCGTCAGAAGCCGGGCAGTACCGCCTGGCCTACCGCCTGACGGATGGTCAGGGAAACACGGAAGAGGGGGCCACGGTGTTTGTGATCCGCGGACAGAAGTTCGACGGACGCGAATTCCGCTTCAACGACCTGGAACTGATCACCGACAAACGGGAATACGCCCCGGGCGACAAGGTGCAGTTGCTGATCAACACAAACCGGGCGGGGGGGGCGGTGCTGCTGTTCCTGCGGCCGACCAATGGCATGTACCTGCCCCCCAAGCTGATTCGACTGCAGGGGAAGAGCACGGTCGAAGAGGTGGCGGTGGTGCAGAAGGACATGCCCAACTTCTTCATTGAGGCGATCACCATCGCCAACGGGCGGTTGCACACCGAGGTGCGCGAGGTGGTGGTGCCTCCCGAAAAGCGGGTGCTCAACGTCGAGGTGCTTCCCTCGGAGCAAGAGTATCTTCCGGGAGCGCAGGCGAAGGTGCGAGTGAAACTGACGGGACTCGATGGCCAGCCGGTGGTCGGTTCGACCGTGCTCTCGGTCTACGACAAAAGCCTCGATTCCATCACGGGGATCTCGAATGTTCCCGAAATCCGGGGTTTCTTTTGGAAGTTCCGCCGCAGCCATCAACCGCAAACCGAGTCGACTCTCGAGCGATTCTTCTCCAACCTGGTGAAGCCTGGAGAGATTCCGATGTCACCCCTGGGGGTGTTTGGGGGCCTGTTGGAACTCGAAATGGCCCAGAATGGCATGCTGGGTGGTTTCGGAGGCAGAGGTGGCGGCGGTGTGGCACCGGCGCGGATGATGATGGCCGATGGCCCCGTAGCGGCCACGGCGGCCGCTCCAATGGGAGCCGCGATGGAAGGGGCCCCCATGGCCAAAGCCGCCCTGGGTGACGCGGGAGGAGGAATCCCGGGAGGGGCCCCCGCAGGCAATGCCCAGCCGATGATCCGCAAGGAGTTCGCCGACCTGGCGTACTGGGCGGCCGCGGTCACCACCCGCGCCGATGGGACCGCCGAGGTCGAGTTCCAGATGCCAGAGAACCTCACGGGCTGGAAGGTGAAGGCGTGGGGGCTCTCTCATGGTGCCCGCGTGGGCGAGGGCGAGGTCCAAGTCGTCACCCGCAAGAACGTGATTGTCCGCCTGCAGGCTCCGCGATTCTTTGTGGAAAAAGACGAAGTGGTGCTCTCGGCCAATGTGCGGAATGAACTGAAGTCGACCAAGTCGGTGGAAGTGAAGCTCGACCTCGCCGGGGGAACGCTGGAATCGCTCTCCCCTCTGACGACCACGGTCGAGATTCCCGCCGGGGGAGAACAACGGGTCGACTGGCGGGTCAAAGTGGTGCAGGAAGGAACCGCCACCATCCGCATGTCGGCCCTCACCGACGAAGAGTCGGACGCGATGGAGATGAAGTTCCCGGTGCAGGTACATGGGATGCTCAAGACCGAGTCGTTCAGTGGAGTCGTCCGCCCGAACGAACCATCGGGCAAACTGGTCTTCCGCGTGCCGGCCGAACGCCGCATCTCAGACACCCGTCTCGAAGTGCGGTATTCCCCCACGCTGGCCGGAGCCCTGGTCGACGCGCTGCCGTATCTGGTCGATTATCCCTACGGCTGCACCGAGCAGACGTTGAACCGGTTTGTCCCCACGGTGATCACCCAGCGGCTGCTGCAGAAGATGCAGTTGAATCTGGCCGAGATCGCCAAGAAGCGGACGAATCTCAATGCCCAGGAAATCGGCGACGACGTCGAACGAGCGAAGCAGTGGAAGCGGTTCGACCGCAACCCGGTGTTCGATGAAGCCGAGGTGCGCCGCATGGTGGAGAAGGGGGTCGAAGACCTCACCGCCATGCAGTTGTCGGATGGGGGTTGGGGCTGGTTCAGCGGTTTCGGAGAACACAGTTGGCCCCACACCACCGCCGTCGTGGTGCATGGCCTGCAGGTCGCCCGCCAGAACGACGTGGCGCTCGTTCCAGAGATGCTCGAGCGGGGAGTCGAGTGGTTGAAGCGGTACCAGGCCGAGCAGGTAGGCCTGCTGAAGGAGTTTGCGAACAAGGATTCGAAAAAGCCCAAAAAGCAGCATGCCGACGACCTCGACGCGCTGGTCTACCTGGTGCTGTCGGACGCCGACGTGGTGAATGCCGAGATGCGGGACTTTTTGTTCCGCGACAAGGTGCAGTTGTCGGTCTACGCCAAGTCGGTGTTTGGCCTGGCCCTGCATCAGCAGCAGCAGGACCAGATGCTGGCCGAGGTGCAGCGCAACATCGAGCAGTTCCTGGTGGAGGATCCCGAAAACCAGACCGCCTACCTGAAACTGCCCGAGGGGGCCGCCTGGTGGTATTGGCATGGCAGTGAGGTGGAGGCGAACACCTGGTACCTCAAGCTGCTGGCCCGCACGGCCCCCCAGGCCCCCCGGACCGCAGGCCTGGTCAAGTACCTGTTGAACAACCGCCGACATGCCACGTACTGGAACAGCACCCGCGACACCGCCTATGCCATCGAGGCGCTGGCCGAGTACCTCAAAGCCTCGGGCGAAGACCAGCCGAACCAGACCATCGAAGTCTGGCTCGATGGGCAGAAGGCGAAGGAGGTGCAGGTGAATCGGCAGACCCTGTTCAGCTTCGACAACAAGTTCGTGCTCTTCGGCGATGCGGTCGAAACGGGTGAGCATACCGTCGAGCTGCGACGGCAGGGGGGCGGCCCGGTCTACTTCAATGCCTACGTCACCAACTTCACGCTGGAAGACCAGATCGCGAAGGCGGGGCTCGAAGTGCGGGTGAACCGGAAGTACTACAAGTTGACCAAGGCCGACAAGCAGGTGGCGGTGGCCGGTTCCCGCGGTCAGGCGGCACTGCAGAAGGTCGAGAAGTATGACCGGACCGAATTGGAGAATCTGGCCACACTGAAGTCGGGCGACCTGATCGAAATCGAACTCGAGATCGACAGCAAGAACGACTACGAGTACCTGGTGTTTGAAGATCCCAAGGGGGCCGGCTTCGAACCGGTCGAGGTGCGTTCGGGCTACAACGGGAATGAACTGGGAGCCTACATGGAACTGCGCGACGACCGGATCGCCCTGTTCGTGCGGGCGCTCGCCCGCGGGAAGCACAGTGTGTCGTACCGTCTGCGGGCCGAGATCCCCGGCCGGTTCAGCGCCCTCCCCGCCCGGGCCAGTGCGATGTATGCTCCCGAATTGAAGGGGAACTCCGACGAGCTGAAATTGCAGATCGTCGATTGATGCGAGTTCTCATCGCGGGCTGGGTGGGCGCTGCTGGGCTCCTCCGGCCCGCGATGCTCCTGAAAGTCGGCACCGCTTCCGCGATTCCGGAAGTGGTGCCGATGTCTGACCGGTTCCTGTCGTCTCGAATCTTTCGCAATGCCTCGTCAACCGCTGCGGATCGCCCTCCATGTCTGCTGCTGCGGCGCCTTGGGGGGCCGCGGGGCGTTGGAATTGGCCCCGCGCGCGGGAATTGGCCTGCTGGAAATTCCCATCCGTACGGCGGGCTATCTCTCGCGCTCGGGAGACGAGCCGCTCTTGACGGATGAATCGTCGCCAGCCAAGGTGGAGGCCCTGGCGGGGGAATTGTCGGACCGGGGGCTGGCCCTGGCCGCCGTTCCCTGTCCCTCGGGTCCACTGCATCGTCCCGAGGAACTCGCCCGGGTGGTGACCAAACTGAAAATCGCCGCCCGCCTGGGAGCCCCGGTCATCACCTGTGATGTCGGTGACGCCCCGGGTGAGGAAGAGCAACGGCGCCTGGTCACCCACCTGCGGCAGTTGGGTGAGGCGGCGGCAGGGGAGGGGGTGACGGCCACCCTCGAGTTCAGCCGGGGCTTCACCCGCAATCATCGGTATCTGCAATACCTGCTGCGGGAAGTCGAACACCCGCGGATTCGCGCCTGCTTCGATCCCGGCCTGCTGCACAGCCTGAACGACGAGATCTACAGCGAAGTGTCGCTGGCGAAGATCTGCCACTTGGTCAAGCACTGCCGTTGGCGCGATTTTGATGGCGTCTCGGGAAGCCGTGAGTTTCCCCCCCCTGGCCAGGGCAGCGGCTGCATCAACTTCGTGCGGATGTATCAGATTTTGCGGGATGCGGGGTATCGGGGGGCCTGGGCGCTGGCGATCGAGACCGGTTTGGAATCGCCACACGATCCGGACCACATTCTCGGACGCATCGCCGCGGGTTTGGGCTATCTGAAACGGATTGGGGCGATGGATCCGTATTGAACGGCGTGCGGCGCGTGTGCAGCGGGGGGCTGACCTGCGGAGAGAATCCGGCAAAGGTCATCGATGCAAGCGGGCCACCGCTTCGCCGCCAGAGTCCAGTTGGCCAACAGACTTGGCGGCAATGAAGCGTCGGATCCCCGGGAACCCGTTTGGAGGGGAACCCACAACTGACTAGAATCTGAGGACACGGGCGCGATCGTTCGCCCCTTCCGTGCAACAATTTGTCCTCTGACGCTCTCTCTCCATGACCACTCCACAGCAGTCGGCCCTCGCCCTGTTGGATTTCGCCCGCGACCGCACTCTGGGCACCCTCGACGCGATCGAGAAACTGCCGCAGCCACAGGCGATTTTGGGTTGGCGACCGGGTCCGGGCCGGGCCCATATCGCGTGGCAGTTGCTGCACGTGGGAATCACCGAAGAACTGTTTGCCACCGAGCGGTTCCGCGGAACAACTCCCGCCTTCGCCGACTTGGTCCCCCGTTTCAAGGGGGGCAGTACCCCCGACGACATCATTCCCACGTCGTCCGACATCCGCCGGATTCTCGCCGAGACCCGCGACCACCTGCGGGCCACGATCCAGGGACTTTCCGCAGCCGATCTGGAAACCGTCCCGCCGGCCCTCGCCCAGCGCAACATCACCATGGGCAAGGCGCTGCAGATCCTGGTCTGGCACGAAGCCCATCACCAGGGTCAGGCCCATCTCACGCTGAATCTCTACAAGGCCCAGCACGGCATCTCGTGAAGTGCCCCGTATTCCGGTCCCGACAGCCCGTTCCGGTGATGTGGATTCCCAAGTGAGGAGCATTCCGTGAGGGAGTCGATTTGCCTCAAGTGCCGCTGCGGTCGCCCCGCGGGTCAGTCGTCCGCATCGAGAGGGCGGCAAATGGCCCTGCTGGGACTGACTGCGGCGTTACTGCTGATCTCGGCCAGTTGGAGTCTTGCGCAGGACGACCCGCCCGGGACAGACAAACCGGCCGCCGCCACGGAAGCCCAACCAGCGCTCGCCCCAATTCGTGAGCACCTGCTGAAGGGGCGCTATGCCGAGGGAGCCGAGGCATGTGCCGAGCTGGCAGCGGAGCTGCAAACGGCTCCGGCAGTGGCCGTGCTCTGGTCGCAGTGTCTGGAAGAGCAGGGGGACGCGGCCGGTGCGGTCGCGAGGGTGGCCGAGGCCCTGGAGCGTCAGCCCGACTCGCCGGTCTTGCTGGGCCGCCTGGCCGAGCTGCAGTATCGCCGGGGGGAATTCGCGGAATGTGCCGCCACCCTCCTGCGCGCTCGGGCCGCCGATCCCGACGAACTGCGGTCGCACATCGTGCAGGTCTCGCTGCTGAGGGACACCGGGCGCGAAGACGAGGCGCTCGAAGCGTCACGGTGGTTCATTGGCCATTACAACCGGCTGCAGCCGGAATCGGCGGAGGTGCTGGTGGGAATCGCCCGTGGGGTCGAGTTGTTCGCCCTGTGGAATCCCAAGTCGCCAAACCTCAACATGATCATCAACACGCTCTGCCCCGATGCGCTCAAGGCCGACAAGCAATACTGGCCGGCCCATGAGGTGGCGGCGTCGTTGCTGCTGGCCAAATACAACAAGGCCCAGGGACTTCCCGAACTCAAAAAGGCCCTGGCCCTCAATCCCCAGGCGTCGTCGATCTACGCCCGGCTCGCCGAGATCGCCTGGGAGGACCGCGACCTGGTCGAGGCCCGTCAAATGGTCGAGCGGGCTCTGGAAATCCACCCCAACTGCATTTCCGCGCTGCTGGTGCGCAGCGACCTGCAGCGGGAAGGGGGCGATCCCATCGCTTCCAAAGAAACGTTGGCGGCCGTCGAAACTTTGAATCCTGCCGCGGTGGGACTCTGGTCGCGCCGGGCCACGGCCGCGCTGTTCGACGAGGGTTTTCCTGGCGATGCCGAGCTCGACGACCTGTTCACCCGTCTGCAAGACAACCAGCCCCTCTCCGACGCGGCGCAGTCCGGGTTCGGCCGGGCGCTGGCGAAGGCGGCGTTGATCAATCCCCGCCCGGCCCAGTTCCTGACTGAGGTCGGTCGCCAGGCCGAGTCCAAGTTCAAGTTCGACTTCGCCGACCGTTGCTATCGCGAAGCCATGCGTCTCTCGCAACGCCAGCCCGAGCCCCGCGCCGCCCTGGGGTTGCTCGCGATGCGCACCGGCCACCTGGAGGAAGCCCGCGAGATTCTCGACCAGGCCTTCGAGAGTGACCCGTTCCATGTGCGGGTCAGCAACATGCGCAAGGTGGTCAAGCTGCTGGAGGGTTACGAAACGCTGGAGACCGAGCACTTCCTCATCCGGTACGACTCCGTCGCCGACCGCATCCTCGCCAAATACCTCGCCGAGTACCTCGAGTCGGTCTATCCCGACATGGTCGCCCAGTACGGCCACGCTCCGGCTCAGAAGACGCAGTTCGAACTGTTTCACAAGGCGAAGGGGGTCTCGGCCCATTCCTGGTTCAGCGCCCGGCTGGTGGGCCTCCCCTGGATTCAGACCATTGGGGCGTCGACCGGCATGATCGTGGCCCTCTCCTCTCCCACGGCGGGCGAACGCAGCTACAACTGGGCCCGCGTCGCCAAGCACGAGTTTGTCCACATCCTCACGCTGCAGGGAACCCGCTTCAACATTCCCCACTGGTACACCGAGGCGCTGGCGGTGCTGGCCGAGGAGACCCCCCGGCCCGAACTCTGGAACGAATTGCTTCGCGAGCGGGTACCGGCGGGCAAGCTGCTGAACCTCGATACCATCAATGAGGGGTTCACCCGGGCCAAAAACCAGCGCGATTGGAATTTCGCCTACTGCCAGTCGCGGCTCTATGCCGAGTACCTGCAGCAGCGGTTTGGAGCCGATGCGACACATCGGCTGTTGGAAGGTTACCGTCAGGGGCTTTCGACCGCGCAGGCCTTGCGTCAGTTGTTTCAGGTCGAGCAGGCCGAGTTCGAGCAGGGCTATCGCGAGTACCTGAACCAGGTGGTGGCCCAGTTGAAGGGGGAGATCCCCGAGGAACCCGAGACGCATCTTCCCACTGCCGAGAAGGCGTATCGCGCCCAGCCCGACGATCCCGCCGTAGCCGCCCGGTATGCCCTGGCCCTCAGCAACGTCAACAAACGCAAAGAGGCCCGCAAGATCGCCCAGGGGGTGCTGGAGAAGCAACCCCGGCATCCCGAGGCGTCGCTGGTGATGGCGCGGTTGTCGTTGCGTGCCGAAGACACCTCCGAGGCGGCCCGCTGGCTCGATGAGGCGCTCGACCGCACTCATCCCGACGCCCGCATCCTGGAAGCCCGCGCCCGGCTGCACCTTGAAGAAAAAGAGTACCTCCCGGCTGCCGAACTGTATGAACTGGGACTCCGGCAGGCTCCGTCGCACGTTGCCTGGCAGAAGGGATTGGCCACGGCACTGCTGCGTGCCAAGCAGTTCGACCGTCTCAAGCCCGTGCTTGAGCAGCTCGCCATCAGCGATGGAGACGACCCGCTGGTCCGGCGCAAGCGGGCCGAGTTGGCCCTGAATGAAAACGACTATCCGACGGCCCAAACCTATGCCGAGCTGTCGCTGGAAATCGACGTGATGAACCCCGAAACCCATGAGATTCTGGCCCGCGCGCTGGGTGAACTGGGTCAGTTCGACCGCGCCGCCCGCGAATGGGGAACCGCCGCCGAGTGCCAGCCGAAGGAGCCCCGTTACCGGGTCGAGCAGGCCCGGGCGCTCGGCAAGGCGGGGCGCCCCGCCGAGGGAGTTGCGGTGCTTCAGGAATTGCTCAAGACTCAACCCGGCCACACCCCGGCCCAACAACTCCTCGAGGAACTCGCGAAGTGATCAAGCCCCTCAAGCCCGATGTCCCCTCGATGACCCTGGCTGATCTGCAGCAACTGATCCGCACCATGTATTCGTCGAAGGACGAAGCCCGTGGTGTCGACGGTACCTTCATGTGGCTGATGGAGGAGGTGGGGGAACTGGCCGCCGCGCTCCGCGAAGGGACCCGCGAAGAACAGGCCCTCGAGTTCGCCGATGTGCTGGCCTGGCTGGCGACCATTGCCAATGTCGCCGGGGTCGACCTGCAGCAGGCCGTGCACGACAAGTACGGACGGGGCTGCCCTGGTTGCGGCCAGTTCGTCTGCCAATGTGCGGCGTCCGAGAAACCCTGATGGCAGATTCCCACCGTCACCGAGATGAACTTCCCGTCCCATGATGGCTCCGTAGTGGGCTTGTGCCGGACACACCAATGACCGTTGAATCGCCCCGACTCAATCGCCGCCATGCCGTCTACGCCGGCAGTTTCGATCCCCTGTCGCTGGGGCACCTCGAGGTGATTCGCCGCGGGGGAGAATTGTTCGACCGGGTCACCGTGGCAATTGGTATCAACCCGGCCAAGTCGCCGCTGTTCTCGCATCAGGAACGGCTGATGATCATTCGGGAGGTGGTGGCTCCCTTTCCGAAGGTCGACGTCGCCTGTTTTGAAGGGCTGGCGGTGAATTTCCTGCGGTCGATTGGGGCCGGGGTGATGCTGCGCGGGTTGCGGACCCTGACCGACATCGAGTCGGAATTCACCATGACCCTCGCCAATCACGCCCTGGACCCCGAGATCGAGACCGTCTTCCTGATGGC
>JBKCTR010000930.1:0-2538 GCA_046318755.1 Planctomycetaceae bacterium | reverse complement strand
GCGGGGGGGGGGGTGACGGGTGGTCAGGTGATAGGGGCCACCGACGAGTTTGGATTGAAGGCGGTCGAGCGGCGCATCCATGTGCGCGACCTGCATGCCACGATTCTGGAACTGATGGGGCTCGACCACACCCAGTTGATCTATCCTCACCAGGGGCGCCCCGAGCGGCCGACGGTGAATGAGGGACACGTGGTGGACGAAGTCTTCGCGTGATCGATCTGCAGGAGACCCCCCAGGGGGTGGTGGTGCCCGTGCAGGCTCACCCGGGAGCCCGCCAGAATGGCATCACCGGTGAACACGCCGGCCGGCTGCGAGTCGCGGTCACCCAGGCCCCCGAGAAGGGCAAGGCGAACAAGGCGCTGATCGAAGTGTTGGCGGCCGCGCTGGACCTCAAGAAATCGCAGGTCGCACTGGTCGCGGGAGAAACCAGCAGCCAGAAGAAATTTCTCGTGACGGGGGTCTCACTCCCCGAATTGTCCCGACGCCTGGCCGTCTGTCTCGAATAAGCCCGCTTTCGAACACCCGCATGTCGCACGAATTCGACCTCATCGCCCAGATTCGCCGGGGAGTGCCCGCATCCCGTCGGTTGAAGGTGGGAATTGGGGATGATGCGGCGGTGCTCGACTGGTCCGCTCACCCCGACTGCCTCGTCACGGTCGACATGCTGATGGAGGGGGTGGATTTCACGCTCGATTCGGCCACTCCCGAGCGGATTGGTCGCAAGGCACTGGCGGTGAACCTCAGCGACATCGCCGCCATGGCGGGGCGGCCCGTGGCCTGTGTGGTGGCGGTTGCCCTGCCGCGCCAGGGAGGGTTCGACTTGGGCCAGCGGCTGAACGCCGGCCTGCGGTCCCTCGCGGCCGAGTTCGACGTGGCCCTCGCCGGTGGGGATACCAACACCTGGAACGGGCCGCTGGTCATCAGCATCACCGTGCTGGGGGAGCCGACGGGACGGGGCCCGGTGCTGCGTTCCGGGGCGCGGCCCGGGGATTGGATCTGCGTGACGGGTCCGCTGGGAGGCAGCCTGCTGGGACATCACCTCGACTTCACCCCCCGCGTTCGCGAAGCGCAGGCCCTGCACCAGGCGACAACCCTGCACAGCCTGATCGACATCAGCGACGGGCTCGCGGCCGACCTGGGTCACATCCTCGATGAGAGCGGAGTGGGAGCGGTGCTCGATGCCCCCGCCATTCCCATTTCCGAGGCCGCCCGGGAATTCTCGCGGCGCGATGGCCGCTCTCCCCTGGACCATGCCCTGTCTGACGGGGAAGACTTCGAATTGATCTTCACCCTCCCGCCCGGCGAAGGGGACCGGTTGGCGGCTGCGCCGCCCGCCGGGGTGGCGATCCACCGGATTGGGGAAATCACGGCGGACCCCCGGCGGGAGCTGCGGATGGCCGACGGAACGCTCCACTCACTTTTGGACCGCGGCTGGAAGCATCACTTCGGCGACCGCTGACCGTTGTCGGCCGGGTCGCACGACGCGGAATTCCCGTTACTTCGGTTGTTGCGATGGCACCGGGCTCTGCTGCGGTTCCGACAGCAATCCACCCGACTCTTCCAATTGCTTGAGCCTGGCAGTCAGCCGTTGAATCAGCCGCAGTTTCTCCTGCGGTGGGCGACTGTCATCGAGCCACTGGCTTTGGAGAAAGAACTGGATGCGATCGGCCCGAGAAGGAGCCTTGAGGGGGCCCGGGTTGGGGCGTGCCGGGACCATCTCGACAAAGGCGATGCACATCTCTTCATCGGTCGATTCCCCCCAGCGGACGGTTTGAACCGGGCGAAAGGGATTGGCAGGATTGTCTTCCGAGTTGTCGAAATGGGCCAGCACCTCGATGCGGGTCTTCCGCGGAAGAGAGATGGGCGACTGGAACTGGTAGGTTTCCTGCCAGTTGAAATCCCAGTCACGAATCTGGATGAGGTCGACCCGGGTTCCATCGGGACGCGTGGCGGTCACTTCAATGTCGTGCCCCAGCAGGTGCATGTGGGGGGTGATGGCCACCGCCTCCATGTCCTGGGGCAGGATGAACGACGTGCGGACTTCGTGGCGTACGCTGCCGGCGGGAATCTCAAACTCCCCCAGCGGGCCCGACCACGGAAGTACCGGGACATTCTGCACAGCCCGTTGCGGGGGAGTACGCGCGAAATACAGCCCGATCTGGGTGCGATCGGTCTCGCTGCGCCCGGAACGGTGGTAGTGCACCTGAACCACCACATCGGCTTGGCTGGGCAACAGCCGGACGATCCCTTCGGGCAGCTCGCGGACCTGCATGCCGGGGGCCCAGCCTCCCAGGTTGCCGGTTGGCAGAAAACCGGGGAACCCCGCGCTGGTCGCGTACCCCGGGCCAGCCTGCCGACGGTCGAGTTCGCGGGCCCGACCTTGGACATCGAGAAACGTGAGCACATGATGCACCACCCGGGGATTGCCAGGCCGAACTTCCAGGGCTGTCACGTACTGGTCCTCGCCCAGTGCCGTGGGCAACACAAAGCAGCGGTACTCGTCGGGCCCCTCGGCAGCCAGGGTGTACTCGGGAGCAT
>JBKCTR010000929.1:0-3336 GCA_046318755.1 Planctomycetaceae bacterium | reverse complement strand
ATCCCGGGCCGATCACCACATACAGGGTCTTGATCCCCGCGCTGAAGACCTCTTCGGCCAAGATCCGCAGCGCCGATTTCTCCCGACCATCCAAGTCGATGAATCGCTGGAAGGGCAGCCGCGCCTGGCGGGGCCCGGCCGCGGTCACGAGTCCCACTTCACTTTTCACCCGAGCTTACTCCCTGGAGCCACGTCGGACCTCATGTTCGACTCTCCGGATCCTATCGCCTTGTTCAGTGCCCGGCCAGTACACCGTTGGGCCCAGACGCCATTTGGTTGCCGTCCGCTTCACAGGATCTTTCCCCCCCGGCCTGCTATGCTCGGACCGTGCCCGGGGCAGGCCCTCACAACCTGGAGTTTTCCCATGCGAATTCCCCTCTTTGTTTTGTTGTGCCTGGCGGCAGGGCTGTCTCTGCATTGGCCATCCTTCGCCCACTCCCAGGACGACATTCGGGAACTGAAGCTCAAAGATTGGCAACCCCGGTCGATGCTGGTCACGCGGCAGTCGGTGGTTGAGACGCCGCGATTCCCCGTCATCGACATCCACAACCATCTCGGTGGGGGGGCGGAATACCTCACCGAAGAACGGGTCGCCCGCTACCTCGCCGAGATGGATTCGGCCGGAGTCCGCACGGTCATCAACCTCGACGGCGGATCGGGACAAAGACTGCAGGAAACCCTGGCCGCGCTCGACCAGAAACACCCAGGCCGGTTCCTCACTTTCGCCCAGATCGACTTCACGGGAATCGACGACGAAGGCTGGTCGAATCGCGAGGTCGAGCGGCTGCGCGACAGCTTCGAGAAGGGGGCCCGCGGTTTGAAGTTCCACAAGTCGCTGGGGCTGCGGATCCGGTACCAGAATGGCCAACTGATGCTGCCCGATGACCCCAAGCTCGATCCCATCTATGGGCTCTGCGGCGAACTCGGCAAGCCCATTGTGATCCACGTCGCCGATCCGGCCGCCTTCTTCACCCCCCTCGACCGCTTCAATGAACGCTGGCACGAATTGAACCAGCACCCCGACTGGCTCTTTTTCGGCGAACAGTTCCCCCCCCGGCAGCAGATTCTCGACGCCCTCGAACGGGCTGTCGCGCGGCATCCGGGAACCACCTTCATCAGCACCCACTTCGGCAACAATGCCGAGAACCTCGAAGCCGTGGGACGGCAACTCGACCGTTACCCCAACCTGTTTGTCGATTTCGACGCCCGCATCTCGGAACTGGGTCGGCAACCCTACACGTCCCGGCGGTTCTTTCTGAAGTACCAGGACCGGATTCTGTTCGGGACCGACACCACTCCCCGACGGGAGGCGTTCCGGATCTACTTCCGCTTCCTCGAAACCGACGACGAGTACTTCGACTGTTCGGCCAGCCATCATCTGCAGGGGTTCTGGATGATCTATGGAATCCACCTGCCCGACGAGGTGCTGGTGAAGATCTACCACGAGAATGCCGAGCGACTGCTGGGGCTCGCCAAGCCCCAGCCGCGCCCCGCCGAGTATCGGGTCGGCCGCACAACCGACTTTGCAGTGACCGGTGATGGGAGCCACGCCGCCTGGAAGGACGTCCCCTGGATGTCGCTCGAGAAACGCAAAGAGACCGACCTGAACTACACCGCCCAGGTCAAGCTGCTCTACTCGCCGACCGGGGTGTACGTGCTGTTCCGCGGGACTGATGCCCGCATCACGGCCAGTCTCCAATCGGACGGAGCCAAGCTCTGGACAGAAGATGTGTTTGAGGCCTTTTTCTGGACCGACGAGTCGCGGCCCGACTACTTCGAGTACGAGATTTCCCCCCTTGGGTTCGAGCTGCCCCTGCTGGTCTCCCAGCGCGATGGCAAGTATTTCCGGTGGCAACCCTGGTCGACTGTCGACCAGGTCTCCCGGAAGGTCCAGAAGAAAGTGGTGGTGGTCGACGGGCGCCCCCGCTCGGGAGATCGGGCCACCGCCTGGTCGGCCGAGATGCACATTCCCTTCGCCCTGCTGGAACCGCTCCAGAATTCCGTCCCGACCCCGGGGACCCGCTGGCGGGCCAATTTCTATCGGGTCGACTACGACTCGCAACCGTCGACCGCGTGGTCCTGGACCCCCGTGAACGGCAGTTTCCACCAAATCTCGGCGTTTGGAACGCTGATCTTTGAGTAACGACTCGGTTTCCCGACTGGGGCGAGGTCGTTCGCTCGCGGAAACCCCCCCCCTCGGCCTTCCTCCAGACAGCTCCAGCAGGCGACTTCCGACCGGCGGCCGGCGTCGGGATTGCGTTCACAGATCGGGCCAATCAGCGACCTGGACCCGGGCTGGTCTTGCAATCCTCCCGGGATGGCCGCCACTATTACACCGATTCTGACCAACGGCCCGGTCGCAGCCGGGGTGTTCGCAGGAAGGCTTGGTTCTTCGTCCTTTCGGGAGCGTGTCATGCGGCGTGTGATTCCATGGTTGGGTGGTTTGGGCCTGCTGCTGGTCGGTTATGTCGCGGGTTCGTGGCACGCCTTCGAGCCGCGCTCTCTGTGGGCGCAAGGGGCCGCCGACACCTCGCCCGACCTCAGCACCGAATCGCAAACCAAGATTCGGGCCGCCGCCGACGCCCTGCGCTCGGCGGCCGACGCGCTGATCAACGATCAGAGATTCACCCCGGCCACCAAGGGGCTGAACACCTTTGCGATCCTCTCGGGAGGACGCAACGTGATTGATGACCTCGAGAATGGGGCCATCGTCGATCCCGAAACCTACGCCGCCCTGTATGCCGATCTGGCGGTCGACCAGGTGGCCGTCCACCTCGGCCGGGATGAGAACAACCGGCTTACCTACAAGGGGAAGGTCATCCGCATCTACCCCGTGAAATTCCTGATGGACCGCTATCGTTCCCGCGCCGAGTTGACCGGCGAAGAACTCTCCCCCAGCCCGGTCAACTCCGCCCGCTCGAAGTCGAGCCCGAAGGATTCCGACGAGTAAGCTGCCGCTCTGACCGGCTCATTCCCACGTCCCCCGGTGGTTCCTCCCCCGGGGGGCTGGGCAGCCCCTGCGGGTGTTGACCGCGAGGGGATCCGAGAGACTGGGGATCCGAGAGACAGGGGAAACTCCCAGGTCTCCCCAAAACTTGGGAAGGCCCACAGGACGGGCGAAGCGATATAGGGCGAGACGGTGCAGGGCAGACCCAGTGCAGGGCAGCCCCAGTCACCGCACCGCCGCCCGAAGCGGGTCGACTGGGAACAGTCGACAACCTTGGCACGACAAACGCTGTCGAACTCAACCCCGCGGGGGTCCAGGTCGACGGCGTTTTGGCTTTTTGCCCCCCCGTGAATTGCCCGGCCGTGAATTGCCCGGCCGCGAGCTGCCCC
>JBKCTR010000928.1:0-2191 GCA_046318755.1 Planctomycetaceae bacterium | reverse complement strand
CACCTGTGCCGACCAGACGGCTGAGATACACCCGAGGAATCCCCAGTTCCGCAAGATCGGCGCTACGCACGAGGTTCCCGCCGCGCAACAGTTCCCGAAGTCTTTCGACTGGGGAGGGGGTCTGTTTCGTTGTGTTGGCATCGGCCATGGTTGCCAACATTGTGGAACAGATTCTGTGCGGAGTCAATGTCTCCAGTGCTCATTGCCAACCCGTCCGATCCACTGCTCCGCAGGGGAATTGACAATCTCGGGACGAGTCGCCGAGCTCCCTACCGCGTCCCCCCCAGCTCCGCCAGCCGCAGATGGCGGAACCGCACCTGGGTATCGTGGTTCTGCAGGCCGAGGAAGCCTTGGGTCTTGCGCAGGGCGATGAGGGGATGCGACTGGTCGGTGATGTCGGCCACGACCACCCCGTTGTGCGTCACCGTCACATGCTGACCCTCGCAGCGGATCGACATCGTGTTCCAGTGACCCACGGGTCGGCAGACGCGCGGCTGGGCTCCGCAGATGTCATACACCGACCCGCAATACTGGTAGTCCTTGAGTTGAGCGTACTGCGGCGCGCTGTCGTCCAACACCTGCACTTCGAAACCCGCCGGGGGGAGCGTGTCGTTCTCGCGATGGTGATTGCCATCGGCCGGGACCCGCACGTACACCCCGCTGTTCCCCCCGGGAGAGACCTGGTACTCGAAGCGGAAGTCGAAGTCGCCGTACTCGGCCAGGGTCTTCAGCCACGGTCCCTTCTTGCCATTGCACACCAGCAGTCCTTCCTGCACCAGCCAGCAGCTCTCGGCGGGGGCCCCGCCCCCTTCCCAGCCCGCCAGGTCTTTGCCATTGAACAGACTCTGGTACCCCACCTCGGTGATTCGCAGGTTGCGGAACTGGAACTCGCCCCCCTTCATCACCTCGCACTGCAGCCCGATGTAGCCCTCGCGGTTCTTCAGGCCGTCGACGTCGTAGACCGGTTGACCGTTGATCGCGAGCTTCAGTTTCGAGCCCACGCAGGTGATGTCGAAGCTGTTCCACTCGCCCTTCTTGATGGGGCCTTTGGTGCCGATGGTCGGCTTGAGATTCTTGACATTGCCCTCGCTGCCATCGAGCAGGTTCACCTGGTAGCTGTTCGAGGGGAAGGGGGCTCCGCCGGCGAGTGTCCGCACGTAGATGCCCGAGTCGTAGTCGGCGGTTTTGACCCCCTTCCATTCCACATGCAGGGTGAAGTCGCGGTACATGAGGTCGCTGCGCAGCCAGCCGTTCCCCTCCTTGAGGACCAGCCGCCCCTCTTCGACCACGACTTTGCAGTCTCCCTCGACCGTCCAGCCGTCGAGCGATGTGCCGTCGAAGAGAAGGGAGGCCGCCTGGGGCTGCGCCTTCAAGGGCTTGTTCGGCGACTGTCCCGGGGTCACGAGTCCGCAAAGTGTCAGCAGCAGGCCCCCCGCCAGAACGGTGAGGACCATTCCAGAACGACCACCTCGCACGCGCGCGCTCGACATGCCGGCTCCCGAAACGAAACAGAGTAGGGCAGGATGATCACCGCCCGGATCACGACGCCCCGATGGTAATCGGCCGAAGGGCAAATGAAAAACTCACGCTGTCGTCGGTCCCCAACGGAACAGTGCGTGCTTTCGGTGGTTTGCCGCATGGCCCGGGCGACAGTTCCGCGGCCGTCGGGTCCTGGGCTCGGATGCCACCAGTGGTTCGCGGAAATTCACTCGCTCGATCCCAGAATCCGCACCTGAAACTGGCCCTTGTCCTCATTCTGCCATTCCACGCTGTACTGGACGGTGAGATTCCGATCGTCCAGTTCCACCGTGCACTCGCCCCGGCGCACTTTGGCCTGCGGGTCGAAGTTCACTTCGCGATAGTCGGCAATCGACTTGATCCTGGCCCCCACGGCCGATTTGCGGATGAACTGCTCCAGGATTTGAACCACCGCCGGGTTGTCGCAGGCGGGCAAGGGCTGCCCGGGTAAACGCACCTGGTAGAGCCCCTTGCCCCGGTCCTGCCATTCCACCAAAAACTGAACAGGAACATCCCCGGAGTCGAGGTGGGCGATGCACTCGCCGTGGCGCACCGCGGCCTCGGTGTCATGGTTCAGTTCGCGATGACCATCAATCGAGCGGACGGTCGCCCCGGCCGGTGTTTGCCGGACGACCTGTTCCAGCAACTGCTTCACCATGAGGCTGTCGCAAAG
>JBKCTR010000927.1:0-3723 GCA_046318755.1 Planctomycetaceae bacterium | reverse complement strand
AACCTGACTCGTGGTGTGTACCGTTTCGGCCGACGTCCCCTCGACATCTACCGCCGGGTTCACCAGGGCATCAATGGCACTCCCATGCCTGGCTTCGGCAAGACGTTGAAAGATGAGCAAATCTGGGACATCGTCAACTACGTGTTGTCGATTCCTTACCAAGATGGCACTGCCCCCGCTCCCGAGGGGATCGCGGGGGGTGAGACGCTTCCCGAGACCGCGAGCCGCTAGGGTTCGATCCATCCCACTCCAAGACCACTTCGCACAGTCTGACTGAGCAGAGGTTGATCCCGTGAATCGTCTGTGGTGTTTGTTTTTCAGCGTGGCGGCCGTTCTGGCGGTCGTGTTCTTCTACATCGGCCCCTCGATGGGGTGGTGGTTCCCCGGCGCGGCGGCCTCGCCGCTGGGTCAGCAGATTGACGATCTGTTCTACCTGATCCTCGCGATCACCGGTGTGACGTTCGTGGGTGTGCACTTGGTGCTCGGATACATCCTGTGGAAGTTTGGGGCTGTTCCCGGGAAGAAGTCGCTGTACCAGCACGGCAGCCACACTCTGGAGGTGGTCTGGAGCATTGTACCGGCGGGCATTCTGCTGTTCATTGCCCTTTACCAGATGGACGTTTGGGCCGCCTACCGCATCAAGTCGCGCTTCGATCAAGAGGCGTTGGCCAATCCGGTGGCCGAAGTGACCGCCCGGCAGTTCGAGTGGCGGATCCGCTACCCCGCCCCCGGAAAGGTGCTGCAAGAGACCCCACAGCCCGATGATCTCTACACCGTCAATGATCTGCACACCCCCGCTGGCAAGCCCGTGGTGATCAAGCTGCGCAGCGAAGATGTACTGCACTCGTTCTTCCTGCCCCACCTGCGGGTGAAGCAGGATGCCGTCCCTGGGCTGGTCATTCCGGTCTGGTTCGAGGCGAATGAGCCCAAGGTGTACGACCTGGTCTGCGCCGAGTTGTGTGGTTGGGGGCACTACAAAATGCGGGGTCAATTGACGGCCCAGTCGCAGGCCGACTTTGATTCGTACTTGCAAAACCTGAAGCAGAAGCAGAATGAAGACGGCTACCGCGAGGCGGCCGCCGAGTGAGCCAACGTGTGAATCTCTTCACTGAGAGGTTTGACAGGGGCGCCCATCGCGGGCGTTTCCGTGACGGAGTTCGAGTCACGACAACAGATTGAGGACGAGTTGTGAGCACACTGACACCAACCACCGGAACCCTGCCGGGACACGGTCACGATGACGGCCATGGCCATCACGGACACCACGAGCAGGGATTCATCAGCAAGTACGTTTTCTCGACCGATCACAAGGTGATCGGCATCCAGTTCCTCGTCACCACCCTGCTGATGCTGATGGTGGGCGGGGCTCTGGCGCTGGGGGTTCGGTGGCAACTCGCCTTTCCATGGCGGGAACTGCCGATCTTCGGTCGGCTGATCTTTGGGGTGCAGGGGGCGGGCATCTCGCCCGAGTTCTACACCATGCTCTTCACGATGCACGCCACCGTGATGATCTTCCTGGTGATCATCCCCATTCTGGCCGGCGCCTTCGGCAACTTCCTGATACCGCTGCAAATCGGGGCCGACGATATGGCCTTCCCGGTGCTCAATATGTTGAGCTACTGGTTCATGTGGCCCGCCATCTTTCTGTTCGGTGCCAGTTTCTTCGTCGAGGGAGGAGCGGCGTCGGGTGGTTGGACATCGTACCCACCACTGTCGGCCATTCAATCCTCGGCTCCCGCCGCGGGGACTGGGCAGACTCTGTGGTTGCTGGGTGTGACCTGCGTCGGTGTCTCGTCGATGATGGGTTCGGTCAATTACATGACCACCATCATCAACATGCGAGCCCCCGGCATGACTCTCTTCCGCATGCCGCTGACCATCTGGGCGATGTTCATCACCGCCATTCTGCAGGCGTTCGCGCTCCCCGTTCTGACGGCTGCCGGTTTCATGTTGGTTTTTGATCGCACCCTGGGAACGACCTTCTTCGTGCCCGGCGGATTGGTGGTCAACAACGCCCCCGCCACTGTCGGAGGTGGTCAGGCGCTGCTCTGGCAGCACCTCTTCTGGTTCTATTCGCACCCTGCCGTCTACATCATGCTGCTCCCCGCGATGGGCATGGTGTCGGACATCATCAGTTGCTTCAGCCGGAAGCCGGTCTTCGGCTACCGTCCCATGGTCTACTCGATGGCCGCCATCGCGGGGTTGGGATTCATCGTCTGGGGCCACCACATGTTCACCAGCGGCATGAACCCGGCTCTGGGGATGACCTTCATGGTTTCGACCATGATGATTGCTCTCCCCTCGGCGGTGAAGACCTTCAACTGGCTCGGCACCATGTGGGGTGGCAACATCCAGTTCACCACCCCAATGCTCAACTCAGTCGCCTTCGTGTCGATGTTCGTGGTGGGTGGTCTCTCGGGCATCTGGATGGCCTCGGTTCCGACCGACATCTACTTCCACGACACTTACTACATCGTCGCCCACTTCCACTATGTGCTCTTCGGTGCGACGCTGTTCGGCGTGTTCGGGGCCATCCACTTCTGGTTCCCGAAGATGTTCGGCCGGATGATGAGTGAGAAACTCGGCAAGCTGCACTTCGTGCTGACCTTCATCGGGTTCAACGGCACGTTCTTCCCGATGCACCTGTTGGGCATCGCCGGCTTCCCCCGGCGTCTGGCCGATCCGTACCAGTACCCCATTTTCGAGCATCTGCGTCCACTCAATCAGGGGATGACCTACTTTGCGATCCTGATGGGCTTCGCCCAGTTCATTCTGCTGGCCAACTTCTTCTACAGCATGTTCCGCGGGAAGAAGGTCGGCAAGAATCCCTGGAATGCGAACGGTCTGGAGTGGACCGCTCCCTCGCCTCCGGGTCACGGCAATTTCACGTCGGTTCCTGTGGTCTACCGCGGTCCCTACGAATACAGCTCGCCGCTGGTCGAAGAAGACTACCTGCTGCAGACCACCTACCTGCCCAACGAAGATCGGCATCTCGATGCCGAGGACCTGGCCCACCAACACTAGGTCATTCCCGTGTCGTCTTCTCCCACCTATTCCCGCTGGACACACGTCGCCGCCGTCTGCACGGCGGTGACGGCGCTTGCGCCGATCATCCTGGGAGCGCAGACCACCACCACCAACGCCGGGATGGCCTTCCCCGACTGGCCAACGTCGGATGGCCACGGGATGCTGACCTATCCCTGGCTCTCTTCCACCGGGGCCAAATTTCTGGAGCATGGCCATCGGTTGGGGGGCGCTTTGATTGGGGTGGCCAGCATCCTCCTCATGCTGGTGCTGCACTGGCTCGACGACCGCCGCTGGGTTCGGCGGCTGGGCTATGTGGTGCTGTTCGCAGTGATTGGTCAGGGGTTGCTGGGAGGGATGCGGGTTGTCCGTGATGCCCTGAACTCGCGGGGCCTCGCATTTGTGCATGGCTCGACCGCCGCCTTGGTGTTCTCCTTGATGTGTGCGGTGGCGGTGGTGACCAGTCGTCGCTGGCGCTCCGTGGAGTTGGATCGCAACTCCCCTGAGTCGGCCAACCTCCCTGCGTCGGTGGTGGCCTGGATGGCGGCCGCGACATGGGTGGCGGTTTACACTCAGTATGTCTTGGGAGGTTTGGTCCGCCACCAAGGTCAGGCTCTGATCGAACATCTCCTGTTCGCCTTCGTGGCGGGTCTCTGCGTGATTGTGCTGGGCATCACTGCCGCCGCATCGGGGCACGCC
>JBKCTR010000926.1:0-3417 GCA_046318755.1 Planctomycetaceae bacterium | reverse complement strand
GAGCTTGGGTCTCGGTGGTCGCCACACAGGCGGCCAGCAGGGCCGCGCCAGCCAGGCCGTGGTGGGCACAGACCCGCCAGTTGCGGACGACAGGCGAGGTCAGTCGGGCGAGCAGGCCGGGAGGCGACATGGCGGGGCTCGACGGAAAGAGGGGAGAGTGCGGAAGGAAGATTTCGCAACGCGGTGGGGTTCGACAATCCGGAGGGACTGGTCGACTGGCGTTCGGGAGGCTGTGGCCAACCCTTGGGTGGCCGGTACGACCCCATGACTCTCCCCGGTCCAACCTGCCCTCAACGGACAGGTTGGCACCGGGGGTGGAGTTCAGAGGGGGTCGTCAGCGACCCTGGGGATCCGAACTACTCATGCTGGAAGACGGGATGCCGTTCTTCGTACTCGATGTGCCGCACCGGCTCGGGATAGTTGATTCCCGGGCTGTGCTTGACATCGATCAGCAGGTCACGGGTGGGCTCGGGGATGTGATTCTTCGACATGTTCCGCACGGTGTGCGACCGGAGACCGGCCGGAGCGCCGTAGGGAAGATGCGGAGGTCCCGCGAGTCCAATCGGGGTGCCGGTGATCGGCATGCCCCACACCGGCTGCTGGGCGGGCATTCCGGGGAACACGGGGCCCGAGACCATCATCGGTCCAGGAATCGCGTGACCGCTGGCACCAATCCCACCGATGGGCATCGGAGCGGCGTAGTCCCCTTCGACTCCCGAGACGGTCTTGATGGCGCTGGCAGGGTGAATTCCCATGCCGGCTCCCCCGGCTGCCCCTTCCATGTCCATGTTGCCGATTCGCAGCACGGCGAGGATGGTTCCGCGACGATCGGCTTCCGCGACCGGGTCGAGGCCCGGATCGAGGCGGGTCGAAACCAGTTGCTCGATGTTGGCCACCGCCAATTCCTGGTGTTCGGCCGAGGGGAGGTAGATGACCTTGGTCACGAAGTTGCTGGCCTGGACCTGGTCCAGATCCTCTTCCGTGATCTGCAGGGGGACCGCATTGTGAGACAGGAACGCCTCGGTCTGCGGGTGCGACGGGTAGACCTGCAGAGTGGGGTACAACACCAACCCTTCACGCCCCGCACCGGGGATGTTGGTCAGCTTCAGACGGTAGGTGGCTCCCTGATGGAAGTTGTACCGGCCGGGAGCCGAGATTTGGGATTCGGCAAAGCCCCCGTCCATCTGCCAGCCCACCTGCATGTCGAGCGGCTCGATGAACTTGATTTGAGTGGTGCCACCGCCAAAGCCACCGTGGCCATTTCCCATGCCACCGATGAAATTCAGCACACCGGGGCCAGGACCATCCACCATCGGCCCGGGGCGGACCAACTGCTCGGCAGGTGGAGCCACGTAGGCCCGGTGGTGACCATGCCCGTAGGCTCGGCCACCGTTACCACGAGCGGCGACAACCTGGTCACTCGGGCCGAGCGGGCCGTTCCGCATCGCCGAGTGGTCGCGACCGGCCGACTGGCAGCCGACGCAGACGGCAACAAGCGTTGCCAAACCGAGAAGGTAGTACTTCATGAACGTCCCCCTCAGGAACTTGGGGCCCCTGGTTCTCACGCGGCCCTCCATGGCGCCGCCGTTGAACCGGGGAATGTTGCACGAAACCGCTCCATGCGGTGGATCCCCTCCCACGCCGGCCTCGTGCGTGGACCTTGGGTGCCAACAGACTGCCATCGCCGGACGTAGTCCGGTCTGGTAGATTCCGCGAGCGACCCACTGACTAGGTGTTGTTTTCGGAAAAGTCGCTTCAGATTCTTTGGCAAAACCTCTCTGATCCGGATGTCATGAAGACTCACTGCAGCCTCTGCGACCGCTTCCTTCTGACTTTTGCCCTCACAATTGGCAGTGTGGGTGGGTCGGTGGTGTGGGCCCAAGTGGAGTCGGACACCCCCCGGACCCCTCAGACACAACTCGTTGCCCCACAGCAACTTATCGCACAGGCCGAAGCCCGTCCCAAGCCCACGGCCGATGGCAAACCAGTGACGGCGGCCTCGGAACTGAAGCGGTCCCGTGACCAGATGCTCAGGCATTCCTCCATTCGGGCGAGAATTGTCGAACAGGTGACTCTGGCCGACCGAAGCTATCGGGCTGAGGGTCGGTATCTGCAGTTGGCGCTCAAGCCGGGAGACTGGCAGATGCGGATGGAGTTGGCGATGAAGGTGGGGGAGTCGGAAGGGTCGCTGCTGGAGGTCTGCAACGGGACGGTGTTGTGGACGTTGACCCAAATTGATGCCGGGACCGGGGGAAAGAAAAAGGACCCCAAGAACCGCGAAGTGATGCTGACACGCCGCAATGTGCAGCAGATCCTCGACGCGGCCCGGAAAACGGGAGACTTCAGTGAACAAACAGAAACTGATCTACTGACATCCATGGGCCTGGGGGGGCTACCCGCCCTGCTGACCAGTCTCGAGCAGGACATGAAATTGGGGTCGGTGAAGGAAGAGACGTTGCGTGACCGGCCCGTGCTGGTCATTTCGGGAACGTGGTCCGAGCCAGTTGCAGCCCGAATGCGTCGCCCTGGGCCCGGTGGCAGTCCGGGATTGCTCCCCCCAACAGTCCCCGACCAGGTCCGGATCTACCTCGATAAAGAGACCGGCTTTCCGTACCGGCTGCTGTATTTGAAGAAGTCGCCCAACCGGGATGTGCTGAAGCCCATGCTGGTGCTGGATTTCCGCGATGTGGTCCTGAACGAACCGATCCCCGCCAGCGAGTTCGACTACACGCCGCCCCAGGATGTGCAGTCGCAGGATGTGACCACGCAGATCATCGAGGGATTCGCCCCCAATGCGGGAGGCTCTCGCTAGGCGCCCCATTGGCTCGTGCCATGACCAGCACCCAGCAGGGCTCTTCCGCGTGATCGGTCGGCAGGAGCCAGCGGTTGACGGGGAGAAGTCTGACAGAGAAGTCCGGCAGAGAAGCTTGTCAGTTCAAAGACAAAGGCCCGAGATTCCAAATGGAATCTCGGGCCCTTTTTAATTGGAATTCGCAGTGATTCGGAGAACCGCTGGGTCGAACGGTCTCTGCCGAGGTGTCTCCAAACTCTCAAGGTCCTGCTGCAGCGATCTGACCATTGGGCCGATCCGATCAAACCCCTGTCCGCATCAAGCATCCCACAGAGAAATCGGTCGCCACATGACCCACGGCGCTTCACTGACTCGGTTCACTGACCGGGATCAGTTGACAGACGCGTCGGCAACGACATTGACCCGACGTCCTTCCTGATCACCCTTCCCCCGGCCGGCGACCAAGGCGAAGATGGTGTAGTCGCTTCCCAGACCCACCCCTTTACCGGGGCGCCACTTCGTGCCGCTCTGACGGATGATGATGTTGCAGGGGATGACTTCTTCGCCCCCGTACTTCTTCACTCCCAGCCGGTGGCTACGAGAGTTACGACCGTTGCGGGTGGAAC
>JBKCTR010000925.1:0-1983 GCA_046318755.1 Planctomycetaceae bacterium | reverse complement strand
ACGGCAGTTCGACGTCGCCCTGATGCGCCGCCTGCCGCAGAAGAATGTCCCCATTCCTGAATGGGAGAAGTTCCTGCGCGACAGCTTCGCGGCGAACAAGCCGTATGACCAACTGGTCCGCGAGATCCTCTCGAACGACGGTTCGGACAAGGCCAACCGCGGCCCCGCCCGGTTCTATCTCGACCGCGACGGTGACCAGCACGTGATCACCAAGGATGTGGCGAAGCTCTTTCTGGGGCAAAACTTCGAATGCACCCAGTGCCACGACCATCCGCAGATCGACGACTTCAAGCAGGATCACTACTACGGCGTCTCGGCCTTCTTCGTCCGCAGTTTCGTGATGACCGACAAAGAGAAGAAGGTGGTCTTCGCCGAGAAAGCCGACGGCGAGGTGACCTACGAATCGGTCTTCGAGGTCCGCGACAAGATCTCGAAGGGACCGCGCAGCACGCTGCCGCGGTTCATCGAGGCGAGCCTGATCAGCGAGCCGAAGTTCGACAAGCCGGAAGACGCCTACGCGGTGAAGCCGGACGACAAAGACAAAGAAGTGCGTCCGGTCCCCCGGTTCAGCCGGCGGGCGAAGTTCGCCGAGTTTCTGGCCTCGGGCGAGAACCGGCGGTTCTGCCGGACGACGGTGAACCGGGTCTGGGCGATGCTGTTGGGCCGGGGGATTGTGCATCCGCTTGACCTCGACCATTCGGGGAACCCGCCATCGCATCCCCTGCTGCTGGCGCACCTGACCGAGCAGTTCGCGGCCCATAAGCTCGACCTGAAGTGGCTGATCCGCGAGATCGTGTTGAGCGAGACTTATCAGCGATCGAGCCGTTCGGCGAAGCCCGATGTGAATCCTCCCGACGCGATTTTCGCGCGGGCGATCCTCAAGACGCTCTCGCCCGCGCAGTTAGCCTGGGCGACGATGCAGGCGACCGGCGACGTCGACGCCCATCGCCTGGCCTTGGGCGACATGGCGAACGAGCAGACGCTGTACGACAAGCTGGTGGGTTACGAGCAACGGTTCGTGCAGTTGTTTGGCGGCGAGCCGGGGAAACCGCCGGCCAGCTTTGAGGCAACCGCCGACCAGACGCTGTTCCTGGCGAACGACCCGGCGATTACCCAGATGGTGCGACACAAGGCAGGCAATACTGTGGACCGCTTGCTGAAGCTGCCGGCCGACAACCTTCCCGCGATTGCCGAGGAGCTGTTCCTCAGCACGTTGACCCGGCTGCCCACTGCCGAGGACCAGGCCGACGTGCAGGCCTTCCTCACCGGTGCTCCGGCCGAGGCCCGTCCTGCCCTGCTCTATGAACTGGTGTGGGGCACGGTCTCTTCGGCCGAGTTCCGCTTCAACCACTGACGACACTGGCTTCGACCGGTCGGGGTCCCTGTGACTGGGAGCCATGATCGCAGTCGGCCAATTTGTCCCGACCTGAATTCGATTCTTCTCCCTGACTCTCACGTGTTCCGGAGTTCTGCCATGCGAGATCGACATGCCTGCGGATCGGCCGCCCATTTTTCCCGGCGGGGTTTCCTGCAGACGGGGGTGGGGGCGATGGGAGCGGTGGGCTTCACCGGGATGACCGCGGCCAGCGGGGCCGAGGCGTTGGCCGGTCAGCAGAAACAGGTGGTGGTTTTCTTCCTCGCTGGCGGGGTGAGTCAGTTGGAGACCTGGGACCCGAAGCCCGGGACCGACACCGGCGGCCCCTTTTTGACCATCCCCACTTCGGTACCGGGAACGCACTTCTGCGAACTGCTGCCGTACACGGCGCAGCAGGCGCATCATCTGGCGGTGATCCGCGGGGTGAACACGGCCGAGGATGACCACGGCAAGGGGGCGTACATCATGCAGTACGGCCACCGCGAGACACCGGGGTTCCAGTATCCCAGCCTGGGCTCGGCCTTTGCCCAGCAGTTGACCTCCTCCAGCAATCCGCTGCCAGGCTACCTGACGATCAATGGCGGCGGGGCGACTTCCGAGCCGTCGTT
>JBKCTR010000924.1:0-3032 GCA_046318755.1 Planctomycetaceae bacterium | reverse complement strand
GTGTCAGCACGATCGAGAACCGCACAAAACAGGTGGTCATCAACAACAATGACGGCACGACCGAGAGCACCAACACCGCCAGGAGGGATGGTGCCACGGGCACAGATTCGACCAGAGACATCCAATCACCCGCAGGATCGTCCCCGTCACCGGTTTCCAACTTGGTGCCTGAAGGTTGCTCCTCCCAGGCGGAGGTCAGCTCGACATCCACCGCTCCATCGACGGGTCGCTCGCCTTCCCTCGAACGCACCTCGCGATTGCGATCTCCTGCCTTGCTTTCAGAACGATTGGGACCGCGCTTCACCGGCACCTCGCGGAGTTCCGCTGGCCGGGAGCCAGTCTCCGATCTGCGGTCGCTTGCTCCCCCCGGCTCAGATCCCCCGACTGTGGCGACCAGGAACAGGCTCCACAACATGGCAGGCAACGCGCCCCACAACCAGTTGCGGCAGCGGCGTTCCCAATCTCTGGCAGATGCCTGCCTCATGCCATCCCTCGCAAAAACCCCAGGGCCGCCAACTTTTTCCTCAGAGACCCCAAAGCAATTTCCCGCTGTGCAGAGACACGCAAATTGACCTCGGCGACCTGAGCAGGATCATCGATTTCCTTGAGGAGCGAAATCTGGTTCTGAGAAACGCTGAGTAAGAGCAGGCTGTCAGCGAACCGCACCACCATCAATCGATGTCGGGCATCGAGAGGCCTTTGGCTGATCACACTCCACAGTTCCCCATCCTCATCGATGGCCTCTCGAACACGGCCGCGCCACACCCAGATCGCCCCGGCGAGACATAACCCCACACTCAGCAGATTCGATAGCCCGAGAACGCCTCTTTGGGAGATTCTCCCCGAGGACGCATCTGTCGACGCATCCGTCTCTCCGGGTGGCGTCACCTTCAGGGGTGGTAACACCGCGTCATCCGCCAGCGCGCCAGAGCCGCAAAGAAGCGCACACAACAGCGCTGACCACCGCAGTGACCGCATGTCACACTCCTTCCGAACTGACTGTTGGGGAGACTGAGGCGGACACCGCCCCGCACGGGAACTCTTTCACCTGGGTCACTCGTATCAAAACCTGCCCGCCATGCACGAAGAGCTGACCCAGCGCCAAGGTTTCCGTCCCCAACCGCAGCCCGACAACCTGTTCGCCTTTCTGCCAGGATCTCCCGACCTGCCAGTCTGGGTACCGACCACGGACAGAGACATCGACCTCACCCAACACCACCCGAATGGTCATGAGGGACGCTGAAGCAGCGGATTCCACGACCATCCCAGCTCCATCTCCCGCCCAAGTCCGCGACTCGGAAATCCAGCATGAAATGCGGCCGCTGCACAGCTCGCCCCAATGAATGTGGCCGCGCACTGGGCCGAAACAACACTGTTCAGTTGGTGGCTTTTAGTTTGCCCCAACCCGCACCAACATGTGATCATCAACACATGCCTCGAGATCGTACCACTCGATCTCAATCCTCATCGTAGGATGCGGACTTTGGCTCCGCAGCGTGAGCCTTCTCCGCCCGGTCGTCATCCCCCCAGAAAGCGCTGTCCGTAAGACGTGCCGAACTCTGCTTGCCACTTTGGGTGGTCCGAGTGGTATCGCCGTCTTCAAACGCGGGCTCCCACTGCCTTGGCACAGTGTTCAAACCAAACTCCGGTGCCGGGACTGTTTCGTCGTCGGAATCGGATCCAAACGGCAATCCACGGCAGCCCTGGAGGCCAAGCATCGCGGTCAACAACAATCGAGTCAGCCTGACCCTGGTCTTGGGCTGCATCCGGTCGCCTCCTCTCCCCACGGTCGGAATCGAGGTTGACCATCACAACTGGTCAACGCGCCGGCTTATAACACCTCCTGCGAAAACCGAAAAGATCAGTCGGTGAAGACTGCCAGGCCACCATGTCGCCATGTCGGAGGTGCGCTCCGGCTCACTCACATCAAGACACCCCGATTCCCCCAAACCACCACTCTTCTCCCCCCCGAAGCAGAAGAACACAGTGAAGAGCAGTGAGCCCGCAGGCAACCCGGATTCGAGCGACATTGACTGTGCAAGATCGAGAGACGCCAGCGGTCCATGCCGGTGTCCATTGGCGAGTTCCCGCGGAGATTCTGGCTGGATGACACTCTGAATTGCGGATCAATCGCTGCGTGAATGTGAAACAAAGGGGATTCAATTCATCGAAACCAGACTTTGCAGATGTTTCGGAACTCCTCGTCATCATCCCCTGGGGGAGGAGATCAGGTCCCCTCGGGGATTGGGCAGGCGGTCCAACACGGTCGGGGTGTGCCCCACGGCGACTCAGGGAAGATACAACGCTTCGTTACACCCCGAAACACTCTGACAAAGATCGCGCCACGCTTCACGCACAGAGTCTTCGGTTGAGCCAAGTCGAGTCGACTGCTGGTCGAGAAACTCCGAAGCCATGGTCAACTCCTCCTCCGAAGGCCCCCTTCCCAGGCAGATTCGCCACAGTGCCTCAATTCGCTGGACCGTGTCCCGGGAATGTCCTTCCCGGCGCCGCACCAGTTGCTCCGCCCGGCGGATGACGAATTCGCCATTGAGAAGTGCCAGTGACTGCAGGGGAATCGTTGAGCGGGAGCGGCGCGTGGAGTTGAACACCAACTGGGGAGCGTCGAACAATTGCAGAAGTCCCAATGCCTGGGTCCGTCGCTGATAAACATAAAGCGAACGCCTGGCCACTGTCGCCGCGGACTCGTCAACCACCACCTCGCCCTGATCCAGGCGTGTGGTCTGCACCGGAAGCCCCCCCAGGGTACGATCCAGGCGCCCCGAGAACTGCCAGAGCGAGTCTCGGATCATGTCGGCATCCAGCCGCACAGCGGGAAATCGCCACAACAACCGATTGTCGGGATCCGCCGCCAAGCCTCTGTCATTTGGGAGACTCGACTGCCGGAACGCCCTCGACATCAAAATCTCCCGGAGTAGCGGCCTCAGGTGCCAGCCCTGCTCCAGAAACGATGCCGCGAGATACTCCAACAACTCGGGATGGCTGGGGGCCGCGCCGCTTTGTCCCAGGTTGTC
>JBKCTR010000923.1:0-6016 GCA_046318755.1 Planctomycetaceae bacterium | reverse complement strand
CTCTTACGACGGCCCCTACGGATACACCGACGAAGGGCAATTGCTCGGGCATCTGGTGATCTGCCTGGAGATTCTGACGGCGAAGATTGGCGAGGCCGAACAGGTGCTGGGCGAGCCGTTTCCCCAGGAAACCACACTGCGTCTGAAGCATATGGTCCTCAGTCATCACGGGACCTACGAGTTTGGCAGCCCGAAGCTGCCGATGACTCCCGAGGCCATCGCCCTGCACCAGATCGACAACCTCGATGCGAAGGTGCATGAGTTCACCCGCGAAATTTCCGAAGATCCCAACGGCACATCAAGTTTCACTCCCTTCAACGCCCGACTCGACCGCAAGCTGTTCAAGGGGATTCGCCTCCCTTCGGCCGCGGCCAGCCCCGGAAGCTGACAAGCCGGAATGGGCTCCGTTTCTCTGACCTCACTTCCCATGAGCCGCTCCCGTGTCTGAGGCGATCGAATTCAGCCCCCTGTCCCTCGCCGAGGTCCGGACGCTGGTGGGGTGGGCGGCCCGGGAAGGGTGGAATCCGGGTGTGCATGACGCCGCCACGTTCTGGTTGAGCGATCCGGAAGGATTTCTCGCGCTCCGCGTGGGGGGCGAGTTCGCCGGTGGGGGGGGCATCGTGCGGCACAACTCACATTTTGGCTTCATGGGGTTGTTCATCCTCGATCCCCGGTTCCGGGGTCATGGTTGGGGGCATCGTCTCTGGTATGAGCGCCGCGATCGGCTGCTCGGCCGATTGTCGAGTCCCGCCACCATCGGGCTGGATGCGGTCGAGGCCATGATTCCGTTCTACACCCGCGGCGGCTTCCGGCCGTACTACCGGCACGTGCGTTTTTCTGGAACTCCGGCCGCGGAGAACTCCGCGGAGGTCAGCGATCTGGCGGCCGTGGGGCGTTCCCAGATCCACGGTTACGATCGCTCGTGTTTCCCCGGGCCGCGGACCGCGTCTCTCGACGCGTGGCTGGGTCAACCAGAAGCCCGGGGACTGGCTGTTGTTCGAGGAGGACAGATTCAAGGCTATGGGGTGTTGCGCCGCTGCTCTCCGGGTTGGAAGCTCGGGCCCCTGTTCGCCGACGACCTGCCAGTGGCCGACCTGATCCTGAAGCATGCGGCTTCCCTGGCGGGCCCCGAGCCGATCTTCCTGGACGCTCCCGAGAACAATCCGTTGGCCCACCAATTGTGTGCACAACACCAGATGCAGCCCGTGTTCGCATGCACGCGGATGTACCTGGGGCCGGCACCAGAGCTCCAGCACCACCGGATTTTCGGGATCACCAGCATGGAACTGGGGTAAGCCCTCCCCCGCCCATGGTCCGCGGCGAGTTTGAGGCGGTGCCACCGCCCGGTGTCGAGATCTCCCTCACCACCGCCGCTTGGCTGGTGTTGTAACGGCGGCATCCACCGTCCGGATCAACCCGGGATTCGAGTTTTTTCCCGGCCGCTGCGTACGGCCTGTTCGAGGTGGTCGACCACCTCGTCCAGGGTCAGGCGGGAGGTATCGACCACACGGGCGTCGTCCGCCGCCCGCATCGTGCCAAACTCCCGCCGCGAGTCGCGTTCATCCCGCTGGGTCTGCTGTTCGAGCAGTTCCTCCAGTGCGATGTGCTGACCTTTCAAGGCCAGTTCCCGCTGGCGCCGCAGGGCTCGCTCGCGCGGATCGGCCACCAAAAAGAACTTCCATTCGGCGTGAGGAAACGCCACGGTCCCCTGGTCACGCCCCTCGGTCACCACGTCACGCCCCTCGGCAAACTGACGCTGCAGTTCGACGAGGTAGGACCGCACCGCGTTGTTGGCTGCCACAAATCGCGACTCCTGCGTCACCTCGCGACTGCGGATCTCGGAACTGACGTCCTGGTCGTTGACGATCACCTGGTGTCCGTTGAACCGCAGGCGCATCGATCGCGCCGCTTGCTCGACGGCGTGGTTGTCGGTCAGCGGAATGCCGGATTGCTGACAATGCCAGGTCACCGCCCGATACATCGCCCCGGTGTCGAGAAAGACAAATCCGAGGCGTTCCGCGAGACGGCGGGCGGCGGTGCTCTTGCCTGCCCCGGCTGGTCCATCGATCGTCACGATCATGTGGGCAACCTCTCAGAACAGAATTTCCACATCCGCCACCTCGTACGCCGTCAGATCGAGCCAGATTCCCTCCCCATCCACCGGCAGGGTGATCAGGGTTTGCTGACGCAGGTCCACCTGGCGCGCGCTCCGGGGAGGCCAGAGACCACAGATTCGCGCCCGGGCGGGACGCCCTTCCGTTTCCACCAGCCGCAGACGGCAACCATGCACGCGCCGGGGTGGGGCGTTCTCCGACGGGGCCACCTCGGGGGGACAGACGGGAAACAGCCCCACCACCTGGACATTTCGTGGCTCGATCTGAAAGAACCAGCCCGACAGACCTCTCCCAGGTCGACCGGAGAGCGTGGGGACCACCACCGCCGGGACGGTCACGTCGAGAGCGGTCTGCAGCGGATAGTCCTGGTCGATGGCCACCGCCATCCGGAAGCGACGCTGCGACTCGCCGCGGGTCAGGAGAATGGTGTCGAGCATCCGCGGGCCGGTCTTGCGGTGGAACGGAAGTCCGCATGGCAGCAGCGTGGTCCTGGTGTCGGTGGTGGCGATCTCGATGCAGTCGGTGGTCTCGATCCGCTCGTCGGCACACGCATGAATCCCCTGTTGGGCCGCGTAAGACAAGGCGGCCGTTTCATCATGCCAGGCAAACCGCGACGTGAAATAGCTGTGCCAGGGTTCGTTGTCGGGTTCCCGCCGCGGGGTGAGTTCCACGATGATTTCCAGAATCGGCCGTCCGCGCCACACCCGAACGGTCTGCACATACTCCGCCAGCGTGTCGTTCGCCTTGTGATCCACGATCTCGCCCCGGCTGACGATTTCTCCCAGAGTGGGCCCCGCCGCGGTCACTGTGGAAGCCGAGAGCCGCATTTCGCCGTAATGGCTGCGGATTGTCTCGCGGTTATCTCCCTGCGTCTGCTCCCAAGTCCGCTCGCGTGCAAACCGGAAGTTCAATTGCTGGCTGAGTCGGTTGGGGCTGCGGCCATGTTCCTTGATCTTGGCGATTCCTCCCGTCTGGGCGTTCAAATGGACTTCGAACAGCTCATTCTGCAGCAGCAGTCCCTGGGCCAGAAGAGGGGCCGTGGAGGCGGGGGGGGCCGCTGAGGCCGCCTCGGCGGGAATCCAGGTAAAGCCGGCACCGGGCACATCGACCACCAGCTGCGCATGCGGTCCTTCCCACTGGATGCGCACACGCTCTCCCTCGGGAACCGGGCGGGGTCCGCGGGGGTCGAGGTCGACCACCACCCGCCGGGGAAACGCGAGGGTGTTCAGCACCAGGAATCCCGGCTGGTCACCGGGAGCGGAGGCAATCTTGCGGGCCAATGTCTCGGCGGCGAGTTGAGTCTGGGCTTCGATCGCCGTGTTGAGGGGGGTCAACTGCTCGACAGACGCCTCTTCCAGCAGCGATTCGCTCTGGGCTTCGAGGCTCGTCAGTGCGTCGTTGCCGGGTGAGCGGCCGCGGAGCAACGCATCGAGCCCCGAGATCCACAGCAGCCGATCCAGCCGCCGTCGGCGCAGCACCATCTCCGACAACCGGCTGAGGGGGTTCGCCTCTTCCCGGGCAACCGCCTGGACCAGGAACGGGGTGAGGTACTCGCGGGGCTTGTAGGCCCCGGTCGTGGTGGCCGACGTGGTCTGTTCGAAGAAGGTGTCGAGAGTTTCGAACTTTCCCAGCACGGGGGCGTAACGGGCCATCCGCTGCAAATCGCCGAAGAACGGTGTTTGCAGATCGGGCCAGCGGGCGAAGATCACCCCGGCGGAGTGATCGTGGTCCATCGACTCGGCCAGGCGCGCGGGAAACCGCAGGTAGCTGGTGGCGGCGTCGGCGGCCAGAGGAATGCGCGAGAGCGCCTCGACCGAGCTGTATTCGATCCCCTGCCAGCGGAACTTGGTGTATTCCTGATCGGGATAGAACCCGTCATCGAGGACCACATGCAACGCCCCGATGAACCCCGCCTTCTTGAGCAGTTGGGGCTGCTGGGCGAACAGCCCGTAGCGTCGCCGCCCCCAGACCCGGGCCGGTGCTCCGAGATGTTGCTCAAACAGACGCTGCGCCTCGTCCATCTGCCAGACAATCGAGTTCAGCCCCAACAGCGGCAGTGGCGCCTCGTGCAGGTCTCCTCCCACCAATCCCAGCCAGCCTTCGGCCCGTCCCGCAGCGACCTGCCGGGCCGACTCGGGAAAATCGCGGGCGAGGTCCCGGGCGTCGATCCCCGAGAGCAGCAGGCTCAGGGGCTGCCGTTCGGCCAGGGACTGTTGCAGTTCCAATCCGCCCAACTTGGGAATCAGCAGGCAGAGATCGAGCAGAAAACAGTCGACGGGATAAAACCGCTCGCGCGCCCCCAGCAGAATGTCGAAGCACTCTTTGAGCGCGGCTCGGGCGCGGTCGTTGTCTCCCGCAACAGCCGCTTCGGCAGCCGCCACGGCCTCACGCCGCAGGTGTGCCTCGTCGATGCTGCTGAAGTTCCGCATCTTGCGGGTCAACAGTTCGATCTGCAGGTGGCAAAACCCCAGGGCAAGAAAATCGGCCACCACGTCGGCATGAACTTCGGCCTGGGGAGCCAGCGGGGCGAGTGCCTGGGCCACCATTTCCTGGCGTTCGGAGAGGTGGCGGATCACCACACAACCTTCTCCCGCGACCCGCTCGGGCCAGCCGGAAGGGAGCCAGCCTTCGCAGTGGGTGGGGACCACAATCAACCGGGCCTGGGTGGCATCGGGTGGATCATCCGCACGATGCCAGCGCGGCAGCACGCGGGCCGAGGCCAACAGCAACGGATGCCATAGAATGGCAAATGCGTTGAGCAGCGAGGCGGCCTCAGTTTCCCCCAGGTCAGTGGGGAAATCTTCCAGACTGTGGCTGGGGATGAGTGTCAGCAGATCGTCGTACGCCATGACCCGATCGTAACATTCCGGGGACGACGAAGTGAGGCAGACAACAGAATTCAACCCCCACCAGACACCGCTGGGGTGAAGATCGGGAACGCGAGACCGCATCGGTGGCAGGTCAATCCGTCGCCCCGCTTGGGGAGGGCTGCCACGAGCGGGAGATGCACCCCAGCACCAATCGGCCGATGCCAATCTCTGAGTGGGCCTGCTGTTGAATGGGCCCGCTGTTCGCCCCCCCTCCCAACGGCCGTCCAGCCACTCGGCCGTCCACCCTCTCGGCCATCCACACAATTCACTGCAGTAGCGGAGGAGGGATTTGAACCCCCGACACGCGGATTATGATTCCGCTGCTCTAACCACCTGAGCTACTCCGCCTTGTGACGGGGAAGCTCCCCGACAGTCCTGATTATAACCGACTCCCGCACGGATTGAAGTCTGGGGAGCCCTGCGCTTTTCCAGTTGTCGATTTCGTGCGGTCCCCCCAATCCAGCAGCCAGTTCGTCCGCGGCAATCATGCGTCGCGACCGCTGCAGCCCCTTCCTTCCTCGGAATCGATTCTCTGCCCCTGGTGCGATTTTTCGTTACACTCACGAAGCCAGGCGACTCCCGAGCCCAGCAGTCCCCTTCTTGCCGACGGCACCCCACCAACACTCCGGTTCCCCCGCCACCATGTTTGTGACCGTTGGCCCCTGTCGTCTGGAACTGGTCGCGGGAGACCTGACCCACCAGCAGGTCGATGCCATTGCCAATGCCGCCAACTCGCAGTTGGCCGGAGGTGGGGGTGTCGACGGGGCCATTCACCGGGCGGCCGGTCCCGAGTTGATGCGGGAAACCGACCGTCTGTACCCCGAGGGGTGCCCGTCTGGCAGCGCGGTCGCGACGAGTGGGGGCCGGTTGCCCGCCCGCTTCGTCTTCCATGCCGTCGGCCCCATCTGGCAGGGAGGCGAACAGGGGGAACCGGAACTGCTGGCCGGGGCCCACCGGCGCTGTCTCGAATTGGCGGTCGAGAACCGCTGTGACAGCCTGGCCTTCCCGGCCATCAGCACCGGCATCTATGGG
>JBKCTR010000922.1:0-4716 GCA_046318755.1 Planctomycetaceae bacterium | reverse complement strand
GGTCCGATTGTGTTCGGGATGACGCAGGGCATCGGCGGATCAACAGTCTGCCTCGCGGGCCATGCGCGTTGGGGGTGCGCGTCAGAGCCTGTCGGCCGATTCCGCCTCCGGTTCCTCGACGAGATCGTTGGGGTCGGGTTTGACCAGTCGGTCGCCATGGGTGCGGAGCAGGTGCCGCCATTGGCGGATGACCGATTGACGCTGCAGTTCCGCGGCGTTCGGTTGGAAGTTGAAGTCCTGGCCGGTGAGCCCCTTCAGATGGTGAATGGCGAGCGAGCGGAGCGACACCTCCGGGTCAGACAGCAGGCCCACGAGGAATTGCGAGGTGGTCTTGCTGCGGGCGTCCGACGGAGAATAGCCCCACAGCAGTTTGTAGACGATCTCGACTTCCCGCGTGGTGTAACGCTCCCGCAGTTCTTCCTGCAGCAGGGAGGGATCACCGGCGTCTGAGACCAGCCAGGTACGCAGTCCGAGAATGGCGGTGCGGCGGGCCTCTTCATGCCGGTTGGTCTTCAGGATTTTCACCAGTTCGGGCACGTCGCCAATCAGAGCCAGACACTGGGTGGCGAACTCGGCGAGCCGCGGATTGGAGTCATTGGCGAGGGGGGACAGCGTCATCTCGACCGGTTCGTCGGCTGAGAAACTGCGGGTGAACAGGGCGACCGGGTTCCGGCTGCCGCCACTGGGCTTGGTGGGGCTGAGCCAGTCGGGGTTCTGCCAGGGGGTGGCGATCAGCGGCCGCGCCTCTCCCTCGGTGGGATGCTCCAGAGGAAGTTTGAGCGTCGCGGGGCCCCGCAGTTCGGTGGCGAATTCTTCTTCTCCCAGCTTGACGAGATCGGCCCGTCCGCGGGCGAGGTGCAGAGCGGCCCGCCCCACATCGACGCCCGCACGCTGTTCGAACCGGGTGGCGACGGGCGGGGTGACTTCAATTCCCAGTACGGCATCTCCCGACAGGGTGGCCAGCCAACGCGACTTCGCCACATGCAGTTCGAGCGTCGTGGGCTCGGTCCCATCGCTCGACGCGGGCTGTACGACGAGTCGGCCGTTTCGCAACTCGATTCCCGGCAGGTTCCCGTTGGCCGGGGGGGTGAGCGCCAGCAGGCTGCCGGGGTGTAGGGTGATCTGCCATCCGGGGAGCTCCAGCAGGGCTTCGAACGGGTTGGGAGAGGCGAACTCGCGTCCCAAGGGAATCAACGTTCCACTCGGTTGAACACGCCAAGACTGTTCCTCGCCCATGTAGGCGATGGCCACCCCTTCGGTTGAAATGTACTTCGCGGGGATCAGGTTCGACGCGGCCTCTCCCGGTCGGGGGGCTCCCCCGGTGGCTGTCTTCTTTTCTCCCGCCGCCTCACCAGATTTGCCGTTCTGTTTGCGATAGGGGGGAGACTCGACATCGGGATCGTTTTCGACATCGGGGAGCAACTCGGTCTCGGAGGTTCCGGAGTTCCGTTCAGCAGCCGAGGAGGACCGCTTGGCCACGGGACGGCCTGCCGCGTCGGATGCCTCTGGGGTGCTCGTTCCCGAAGTCGCATCGGCCACGCCTGCAGTCGGTTCCTCGTCGAGAGGATTGACCGAACCAGCGGTCGCATCGGCATTCGAACCGGCGTCGCCCGAGATGTCGGGAGTGGCCACGGTCGAGCTGCGCTGGCCGAAGGGGGACGACTGGATGGCGAGAATGCCCCATCCCGCCAACACCAACGCGGCGAGTGCATACGGCCACCACCGGGTCTTTTCGCGAGTGCGGAGATATTCGGGCAGCCCCTCTTCAAACGACCGGGAGGCCGAGGGGGTGGCCACGGTGTCCCGGACAACAGCGGCCGAGGGACCATCTGTCGACCGTTCCGCACCCGTCAGGCTGGGAGCCTGGGCCAACACCGCCGACAAACCTGCCGATGAAAGCGCCCCACTCGCAACTGCGGGGCTGGTCCCTCCCGCTTTGCCCTGGGGGACCTGCAACCGGGGGGTGTTGGGACCCAGGGCAATCATCCGTTCGCGAACCTTGGGGGGTAACTCGGCCGGCTCGTTCAAGGCCAACGAGAGAATCTGATGACAACCAGCCACCTCGGCCAAGTGCAGGTCCGATTCCAGACAGATCCGCTCGACCGCGGCAATTCCCTCGGGGGCCAGGGTGTTGTCGAGATACTCGGCCACCGAATTCGGGTCGATCCCCATGCCTGATCCCGACAGCGAGGGGCTCGACAAGCGGCGTTGGCGCAAGACGTCCTGGATGCGATGAACCAGGCTGGTCCCCACGGGGCTCTCCTCGAGTTTCTTGCCGATCTCGGCGGCCTGAGCTGGGGGGAGAACCTCGTCGATGTACGCCAGCAGAGTCCGCAGGGTCAAACGCATGGTGGGGTTCCGAACGGCGGCGGAGTGAATTGGCACGTGGCCCAGCCCGGCGCGTTTCGTCCTGCCCAAAGCCAGGGGCTGCGAGACGCGTCTTCTGGAATAGAGGCGGTGTGGAGTTCTTTCCGTACAAGAATGCGGAACCGCGTCCTCGAAAAGTGGGGAATTCACCCGAACGGCCAGGTCCTGGCGGGGGTCTTGGATGAGGGGGTGGGGGGAGGGGGGGGATTGGGTGACTTGGGGGCATACCGGTGGTGAGTGGCAACCCCGGCTTGATCCCGGAAATTGCCTTGCACTACAACCCGACCCCTTTCCCTTCCCGAGACATGGCCGAGGACCTGAACGGATGCGGTGGTTGCTGGCGGGATTCATCTGTTACTCGGCCTGGGTGATTCAAACGACGGTCGCTCCCCATCTGGCTTTGGCCGGGGTGACCCCCCGCTGTCTGCCGATCGCGCTGGCCCTGTTGGTCTGGACACAATCGCCCCGTGCGGCTGTGGTTTGGGGAATGATTGCCGGCCTGGGTTTCGACCTGTTGGGAGCGGGGCCACCGGGTGTGGAGACCGGGGTCTCGGTGGCGTTGGCGGCGGCGTTTGGCTGGTGCCGTCGCCAGGGGATCTGGATGATGCCGCAGATGCTGTTGCCCCTGGGACTGGGGATTTTGATCGAGAGTGGGGTGGCCGTCGGGGCGCTGATCGCCTCGGAAGAAAGCCCCCACTGGCCCGAATGGCGCGACGTGATCACCCACGCGACGCTCTCGTCGACGCTGTGGGGGGGCGGGTTCCTGGCGGTGCTGGCGGGTTTGTGGCCGCGGCGGTCTGCGGCAAATTCCTCCGGTTCATGAACTTTTCGGGGTCGACAGCATGGATTCCCGACTGCGCGATGTCGCCGATTGGTCGGCGGAACGAGAGGGGCTCTCGGCGGCCCCGTCGCTGCGGTCCGGGCTGCGCCTGCTCGGTTTGGGGCTGGCGATGATCTTGCCGCTGGCGACAATTGGCCTGCGCTTCGCCCATGTGCAGTTGACCCTGGGAGACGAGTACCGCGGCGAGTTTGAACAGACCCAGGAACGCTTCGAGCCGATTCCCAGTCGGGATGGGCGCCTGCTGGCGGCCGAGGGAACGGTGTTGGCCGAGGACGTGGACCTGTTTCGGCTGAAGGTGCACTACCGCTGGCTGGAAGCCCCCGCCGACCCGGGGTGGTTGCGCTCGCTGGCGCTGCGGCGGCTGGATCGCCGCGCCCGTCGGAATGCCGAACTGGTGGCCCAGGCGGAGGCCGAGGTGGAACGCGAGCGGGACGCACTGTGGCGCCGCCTGGCGGAGCGTTCTGGTGTGGATGAAGCGGAACTGACGCGCCGTCGCGAGCGGATTCAACAGCGGGTCGAACGGCTCCAGGCGCGGGTGGCCGCCCAGCGTGAGCGAAACGAGGCTGCGGAGCGACTCACTCGGGAAACGCCCCCCAACCCCGATGAACCGTGGTGGTCGCGATGCCATCGCCTGGTGGTCAATACCCTGACCACCCCGCCGCGACGTGAGGCGCGGGAACCGGTGGTGATTGAGGAACAGCTCGATTATCACATGGTCGTCGACCACCTGACCCCGGAATTGGCAGTCGAGATTGAGGGACATCCGGAACTCTTCCCCGGGGTCCGGCTCGAGGCGATTCCCCAACGGGTTTATCCCCAGGGAGACCTCGCCGCACATCTGCTGGGAGTTCGTCAACCGGTCTCGGATGAGTTTCTCGCCGAGCGTCACGCCCGCTTTCCCCAGGGGGATCCCCTCGACTATCAGCCGGGAGACCGGGCGGGGCTCAACGGGTTGGAGCGGCAATATGAACATCGGCTGCGCGGCCTGCGCGGCTCGCGGCGGTTGGTCTTCAATCGCCGCGGGGAACTACTTGACTCGCAGGTGGTGCGCGAGCCGCGGCTGGGGCAGGATGTGCAGTTGGGACTCTCGCTGGAGTTGCAGCGCGCGGCTGAGGAATTGCTCGATGCCGCGTTGACCGGGCCCCAGAAGGATGAGACCAATGGCAAACCGTTGCCAACTCCCTCGGGGGGTTCGATTGTGGCCCTCGACGTGCGGACCGGGGCGGTGCTGGCCGCCGCATCAGGTCCCCGGTTTGATCCCGCTGTGCTGGTGAACCATGATCGGGCGGGGTGGCGGGAGATTGTCGATGATCCGCGCCGACCGCTGTTCCATCGGGCGGCCGAGATGGCTCTGCCCCCCGGATCGGTGTTCAAAATTGTCAGCTCGATTGGGTTCCTCGAGAGCGGCCAACTCGATCCCGAGGAGTCGCTGACCTGTCTGGGATACCTCGACAGCCCCGAGCGCTACCGCTGTTACACGTTCAAGCATCATGGTGTGGGACATGGAG
>JBKCTR010000921.1:0-2527 GCA_046318755.1 Planctomycetaceae bacterium | reverse complement strand
GTGAATGCCGACGTGCCTCTGGCCCGGCTCGACACCCGCCGGACCCTGCTCGAACAACTTGAAGAACAACTGCGGGCCGGGGAACGGGCGGGACGGGCGGGGAACTATTCCTCCCGTCAGCAACAAGCGCTCGACCTGCTGACCGATGCCCGGGCCCGCTCGGCGGCCGACCTGACCGGCGAGAGCGACGCCACCCGCGACCGCTACGGCCGTACTCCTTTCGGAAACACCGTGCTGCTGGCCCGGCGGTTTGTGCAGGCGGGAGTGCGGCTGGTGCAGGTCAACTGGTACCGGGGCCCCGACGAGCCGAGCGAGAATCCCTGTTGGGACAGCCACACCGATGAGCCGAACCGGCTGAAAAACGTGCTGTGTCCTCCCGCCGACCAGGCGTTCGCCGCCCTGGTCTCGGATCTCGATGAGCAGGGGCTGCTCGACAAAACACTGGTCTTGTGCCTGGCGGAGTTTGGTCGGACCCCGCGATTCAACCCCCGGGCGGGGCGCGACCACTGGGGACCCGTCTTCTCGATCGCGGCGGCGGGCGGAGGCGTTCAGGGAGGCCGGGTCCACGGCGCCTCCGACCGCGACGGAGGCCAACCGGCCGAGGGGCTGGTGCGTCCGTCCGACGTGACCGCCACGATCTTCCACCTGCTGGGGCTCGATCCCGCCACGGAAGTCCACGACACCCTGGGGCGGCCGTTCCCGATCAGTCGCGGCCGGGTGATTGACGAGATCCTGTAGCGGACAGACCAGGTTGACGGCAAACGATGCCATCCGGCTGTTCACCGCCCAAGGATCGCCGAACGGTTCGCCAACGACGGGGATGGCACACATTGCCTACCGGCCCCTGCTCCCAGTTGTATCCCGTGAGACTGACTGCATGCCCCCACTCGCTCCGGCCTTCCGACAGACGCTGCTGTGGGGATTGGCCTTCGCCATGCTGGGAAGCCTGTTGGGGATGACCCTGGGTTGGGGGGCTCCCGTCTATTACCAGACGGTATTCTCACTGCGGGAGGGGATCGATCCCGGGCCGGTGACGGTCGGGGCCAGCGTCGGGGGAATGCAGGGATTTATCGGCGGGGTGATCTGGTTTCTGGTGTTGGCCGGAGTGCGGGCGTGGGCCGAGCGACTGCAGCCAACAAGCCCGCCGGGGGAGGATATGCCGACGCGTCGCGACCGCACACCGGCTGGACTTCCGGTCTTTTTTCTGTGGCTGGCGGGAATCCTGGCGGCCCTCTGCCTCGCGACCGCCCTGGGACTCGTCGTCGGGTTTGTTTGGGGTGAGCGATCAGCCCACACACGCCACTTAATTCGGCAACGAGGGCGAGTGGTCGAAATCCTGAGACGCGGCCAACAGCCTCTGGTCACTTTCCGACAGACGTCTGGCATCGCCTTGAAGGGGACGGTGTCTCACCAAGCGGCTCTCGATCAATTGCGGGATGATTTGATCATCGAGTTCGGTCAGGACGCAGTGAATGCCATGCTGGCGGACGTGCGTGTCGAAGCGCCTGGGTTGCCCGACGAGTCGCAGTGACAAGCAGCCAGGACAAAGGTGTTGCCCGTCTGCTGATGCAACTCCGCAAGCCCAGGCTCTCATCAGGGAGTGCTGTGTCCTTCGGCAGGCCAGCGGCGGGTGAAGCCAGACTTGGTTTCCCGCAGGATCTCTCGGATCGCCTGGCGGTCTTCCGCGGTGAGATGCGTGAAGCGGCCCGTGGCATCGGCTCCCGTCAGCACCTGCCACATCCGCTGGGCGAGGTACTCGAGCTGCGGCTCGGGCAAGGCATCGAAGGCGGCCGTGTGGATGAGGAAGCTGCACGGGTAGCGAAACAGCCTCTGCTGCAGATCGAACTGTCGCAACGATCGTCCCTGGGAATCGCGCGGGCCTTGCTGGCTGAATTCGGCTGCGAAGCCACTGGTCCCGGCCAGGGGAGCCTCCAACCGGGGTTCGTCGGCGAACAACAACGCCCGCAACAACGGCTCCCCCACACTCCGGATCCGGCTGCGCGTGCTGTCGAGCGGTTCGGTCTCGGGACGGCCCAGCGCCTTGTTGATCGACACCTGGTCGCGCACGGCGAACCGTGTCTGATGATTCGCCTTCGTGATCAGATTGTGGACATACACCTGGTGGGCCAGCACCTGCAGGGCGACCAGATCACTGTGCGGCACCACGTACGGCTGCGGATCAAAAAATCGCGAGAGCTCGGTCTGGTTCCCCTGGGGAACCAGGTTGATCCGCTCGGGATGCTGGCGATGCTCTTTCTCCCGCACAATCAGGTTTCCCATCGTCACCTGGGAACCATGCGTCCCCGACACATACCACCCGCCGAAGCGCTCCCGCAGGGGGGATTGGGGATTGGTCACGAAGGTCCCGGCGGTCAACACCGGCTGGCCCCGCGGATCGGTGTAGACCGACCGCATGATGTGCCCGGGAACCCCCTGGCTGAGGGAGCCATCGTGACATTGCAGGCACTCGTGGGTATGCCGTTGAAACCTTGGGACCTCCTCCCGGGTCTGCGAGAGGGAATAGAAG
>JBKCTR010000920.1:0-6382 GCA_046318755.1 Planctomycetaceae bacterium | reverse complement strand
CCTTGGGAACCGAGACAATCAGGGGGGAGGCAAAGGTGGCGGTGCCGCCATCGGCGGCGGTCGCCTTGTACTGAATGGTCAGCACTCCCTCCTGCTGGGTCACCCCGGTCACGGTATACGTCCAGACCTTGTTTCCCTGGCGGATCAGGGCACATACCGCCAGCGTGTCAAACGCCTTCTCGGGCAGCACCTTGGGTTTCGACCCCATGACGAAGGCGAAGCCGAAGATCTGGTCGAACCGCTTCTGGTCCGTGATCACCAACGCGTGCAGCGGGTCTTCGAGGCCCGAGTCGTTCCGGCGGAAATAGCCGGAATGCACGGTGTAGGGGACTTTCTGGGGCGCCGGCTTCTCTTCCGCCGGGAGGGGAGTCAACGAACACAACGAGACCAAACCGACCACGAACACCAGCGACTTCATCTCAATCTTTCCACAAGGGGTTGCAACGAGGACAGCACCTTGAGAATAGCAGGAATTTGCCGCGATCAGCAGACCAGTGAGCCTCGTGGTTTCCGTCCCGTTTTCCCGTCTCTCTACCGGTCTCCAAACACCAGCTTCCCCCCCACCCACGTCCGCCGGACCTGGATCTCGGGAATCTGCTCTTCCGGGCAGGTGAGCAGGTCGCGGTCGAGCAGGATGAAGTCGGCAAACTTGCCTGGCTCGAGCGAGCCCTTCAGCCGTTCTTCGAACGTCAGCCAGGCGTTCTGGATTGTGTAGAGCCGGATCGCCTCGGGGCGGGTCAGCTTCTGCTCGGGATGCAGCGGCTCGCCTCCCCGTCGGGGCTGCCGGGCCAGCGTGATCCACATTCCCAGAAACGGGTTGTACGGATTCACCGAGCGGAACGAACCGATCTTCTGCATGTGGTCGCTCCCGCCCCCCACCTGCACACCGGCGTCGAACAGGCTGCGGTACGGTTGGAAGAACTCCAGCCGACTGTCGCCAAACTGGGCCCGCAGGGTGGCCCCATCCAGCCAGAGCCAGGCGGGCTGTAGGTCGCAGACCACTCCCAGGTCGCGCATCTGGGCCACCGCCTCGCGGCTCTGGAAGTTCGCGTGGGTCAGCGAGAACCGGCAGCCCGCGATGGGGGCCGGGCTGCGCTCGGGCCCCGCACCGGGGCGGGCATCCGCGGGAACCTTTGCCGCTCCCCCGCCGCGCTGCCGCAGTTCGTCATTCACCTGCCCATATGCGTCGAGCAGTGCGTGAACCGCACCGTCACCCACCGAATGCGCCGTGAATTGCAGGTCGTGCTTCACCGACAAGCGGACAAGTTCCGCCAGCTTCTCGGGTTCGATGTACCGCAGTCCCCGGTAGTCGGGATCGCTGATCGAATAAATCCGCGAGGTTCCCCACGGCTGGCGCAGGTAGGCGCTTCCCGTCAGCATCCCTCCATCCAGGTAACACTTCACCCCCCGCCGCCAGATCCACGGATCCCACGTGTGCCCCGGGTCGTCGGCAATCCGTGCGAACTGCCGGGCGAGCTCCTCCACCGGCTGCTGGGCGTCGACCGAGGCATGCAGGTACACCCGACAGGTCAATTCTCCCTCCTCGTGCAGCTCGCGAAACAGGGCGTATTCCGCGTCACTGGCATCCTTGTCGGTGATGCTGGTCAGACCGACCCGGTTGTAGTCGGCCAACAGTTGCTTCAGGCGATCACGCTGCTCGGCCGGGGTCGCACCCCGGGCACCTCCCCGCGGCTTCGCCAGCCGGGTGCAGCTTCGCAGGATGCCAGTCAGCTCTCCTGTTTGAGGATCCCTTTCGATCTGCCCGATCCCTCCATCCGTGATCTGCGAATCGCGGGTCAGGCCACTCTCCTGCAACGCCAGCGAGTTGAGGGCGGCGTCGGGTCCGGTGGCGAACATCACCGGGTGCCGGGGGGCCGCTTGGTCGAGCTCCCGCCGGGTGGGATACCGCTGGTCGCGCAGCCGGGTGATGAACACCTGCCGCAGCGTGATCCACTCCCCTTCGGGAACGACAGCCGCCCGCGCGGCAATATAGGCCAACACATCGGCAATCGTGTCCATCTCGGGAATGGGGTGATCGAACTCGTGCAGTGCCGCGGCAACCGGATGCACGTGCGAATCGATCAGCCCCGGCAGCACCGTCCCCCCGGCGAGATCGATCTGGCGGGTCTCGGGGCCCGCCAGAGGGCGGACGGCGTCATTCGTCCCGACCGCGACAATCTTCCCGTCACGCACCGCCAGGGCCTGGGCAATCGAGAAGTCGGCGTCGACCGTCACAATCTTCCCCGAGTGCAGGAGCAGCTCGGGGGGTTCCTCGGCCCAGGCCATCCCCGGCAAAACCAGAGACCACCACGCCAGGAACAGCCGCCACTTGGGCATCCGGCTGCAAAACAGATCGGACAGAGCTGGCTGACGTGCGGACAACATGCGTTGGCTCCAGGCGGGTCGCGCTCACGGGGAACTCCCCGGAGCTTGGTGAGAGTATCGCGCCACAGCGCCCCGGGAAACCAACACCAGCCGTTCCACGAGACCAGGCGACCAGGCGTCGCCCAAGTGCGGGAACAGGCGGAGGGGGTGACGGCGAAAACCGCACGGGAGAGATTGCATTCCCCGGTTCCGGTCACTATTCCAGCACCATGCGCAACTTCTGGAGGCAACACTGGTTTCTGACCACCCTGGCCCTGCTGATCCTCAGTGGATTGAGCGTGGGGGGGCTGGGCTATGGCCCGGTGGTCGAACCCTATGCCAAGCAGCTCAATCCGCGCTGGATCACGGCGGCGGTCCTGTTCCTGATGTCGTTCAGCCTCGACAGCAGCCGGCTGTGGGGGGCGTTTCGCAGTCCCGGGCCCGTGCTGTTGGCGTTTGTACTGAATTACGGACTGATTCCCCTGCTCGGCTGGCTGCTGGTTCCCTTGCAGCGGTCCCCCGATTTGCGGTTCGGGCTGATGATTGCCGCCACGGTCCCCTGCACAACGGCCGCCGCCTCGGTGATGACCCGCAAGGGAGGAGGGAACGACGCCGTCTCGCTGCTGGTCACACTGTCGACCAACATGCTTTGCTTTCTGCTGACCCCGCTCTGGCTGCGCTGGACGACCTCGACCACCGTCGAGTTCGACATCACCCGCATGATGTGGGAACTGGTCCAGGCGGTGCTGGCTCCCACATTGCTCGGCCAAGCCTTGCGGCTCAGCGCCCCTCTGAAGACCTTCGCGACCCGGTACAAAACCGAGATCAGTACCGCCGCCCAGGTGTTGATCGAGGTGATGGTCTTCACCGCGGCCTTGCAGGCGGGTATGAAGCTGCGGCAACTGCAGGGACCTGTGGGGCCGCCGGCAGTCTCGGGGGAACTCGTCGCGCCGCTCGACCCGACGGCGGCTGCGACGACCAGCGTCGAACCGGTCACGCTGACCGGCGTTCTCATCGCCCTCGCGAGTGTGGCGGGCATACATCTGACGGTGCTGACCGTCGGCTGGTTCACCTCGCGGGCCCTGGGATTCGCCCGCCCCGAAGCCACCGCCGTGGCTTTCGCCGGCAGCCAGAAAACACTGCCGATCGGGGTCTATGTGGCCACACACGCCGTGGCCGCCCCCTACCCCTTCGCAATCTTCCCGATGCTGCTGTATCACACTTCACCGCTCGTCCTCGACACCGCCATCGCGAGCCGGCTAAAACCACCCGACCCGCCAACCCCACCCCCGCCGCCGCTTTCGGGGTGATGCCGAGAGGACAGGACGGCCCCCCTATTTTAGGATGGGTTGGAAAACCGCGAGCCAGTTGCACTTGGCGATCCACTGTTGGTTTTCGCCAGGTTGACCACCGTCTGCCCGAATTCCTGGAAACTCAGCCCCCAGTTAAAAGACCCCGACTTCACCTGTAAAAGCAGTTTCTTAGGTTTCCATTTGTTTGTTGGCGACACACGTGGCGTTCTGTTTGCAATCCCCGATTGAGAGCGTTATTGTCTGAAGGTTACCAACTGCTCCCGTGTTGGTGATTGAGGCACTGGCGAGAACAGGGTGTGGATTGTTTCGGCGTTCCTGTCTTGATCTCAGACGGAAACGAGTTCCCGGGTGTGTGGTGAATCTCTGAAATTTCTGTTGTTTTTGGGGTGTGTTTGATTCGGAGTTGTTTCTCCGGCGATTCGCGCGGCTCGGGGAATCGCGGCCTGATGTGGTTGCTCATTCAGGCACTGATCAAAGAGTTTGTCCGATTTGCCGCTTCAGTCCGTTGATGGTCTTGGAGTCCACTGAGAAGCAGGTTGGGAGGGCATGATTCCACAACGGTTCCAAAGTGTGCCCGGAACCAGAGCCGTTGAGCGCCGTTTCACCTGCGGCAACGTGATCCCCTGGCACTGGACAGCTCCGCTGCAGGCAACCCTCTCGATCCACATTCTTGCCCGTCCCTTGCGAACCGAGAATCGGATTTCAAGCACCAGCCGACAGTTGTTTTCCAATCCCGCTTCAAGGCCTTGACGACCCGATCCCCTTCATAACTGCTGTCTGATGTGCGGAGCAGGGATGTCCCACAGCCAGACCTGGTTCGAGACCATGCACTCCCCGTGTTGTCCAAGTGAGCCGCGGGGTGGTGCTGTTGTTTTCCATTTCGGAGAGACACGATGCTTGCGACGACCTGGCGGAACCTTGTTGCCCAGTGGATTCGGACGAGAGGGGCAGCCGCCCGTCCGGCTACTGGCCGAAGGCCGCAACGCCCCTTCGGTTCGCCACGCCTCTCCAATTTCCGTTGGCGCGCAGAGACGCTCGAAACACGCGTTCTTCTCTCGGGCGATGCCTTGGAGGGGAACAATACCTGGCAAACCGCGAGTGATCTGGGAGTCATTCCCGGTGTACACCTCGGAGCACTCAGCATTGACCAGGCGACAGATCAGGACTGGTATCGTTTCGATCTGCTGCGCACCGATGATCTCTCTTTCCAAATCGACTTCAATTCGTCGCTGGGGGCCCTCTCCTTTGACCTCGTCCGCGTGATTGGGGGTGCCCCGACGGTGCTGGCGTCTTCGTCCGCCAACGCGTCCGGAGCCCGGTTGAATGCCACGGGGCTGGCTGCCGGGCCGTACTATCTGCACGTGACCGGAGGGGGAAACACCAACGCCTATGCCCTTGGAGTTGACCCGTCAGCGACCAGCAGCACCCGCGTGTTGTACGTCAACGACGCTGCCACCACCAACGACTAGTACACCACCGCGGCGGGCAACAGTGCCACTACCGGTCTCAGTCCGGCCTCTCCCAAGGCCTCGCTTCAGCAATTGGTCGACAGCCTCACCCTGGGGCCGAACGACCTGGTCCTGGTCGACACCGGGACCTATGAGCAGGGAGTCCTGTTCACGGCGAACGACGAAGGGATCACTGTCGGCGGTTCCCCCGGAACCAGCCGGATCAACGGCACAGTCGAGATGGCCGATTCCGACTACAACACACTGTATCGACTCACTTTGGGAGCGGCCGACACCTCGGTCTGGATTCACGGCACCAGCGCCGACGTCACTTCGAATACGACGCTGCGACGGTTGCAGGTCTTGTCGTCGAGCATTGGGATCCGCATCGAGGGGGGACTGGACAATGCCGTGGTGGACAGTCAGATCACCGGAACGGGAAATTATGGTCTGTATCTGCCCAGTGGCGGCGGCATCTCCGTGACCGGGACGACCATTTCCGGACGAAGTATTGGCGGATATTTCGACTCGCTCGCCTCCGGGGCCCTCGCGGGGAACGACATCTCGGCCACAACCTATGCACTGTTCTTCAATTATGGAACAAATCTCTCGGTCAGTAACAACGATCTGCACCACGCGCAGTATGGGCTGTATCGGCAACACGGCGAGGGAATGACGGTTTCCGGCAATCGGATGTTCAACAATCAGACGGGGGCCTATTCCTACTACGGCACCACAACCTATCTTGGAAACACCGTCTCGGACAACGTAACCGGCCTCGCCGGTTGGGGAACTTTCGGAACCACCGATTGGTCCGCCCCCAACATCATTCGCAACAATGGTGTCGGGGTGCGCCCGGCGGCGGGGCAGTCGGTTGCGTTCAACCGCATCCTTGACAATCAGGTCGGCATCGAGCCCCTGGGATCGGCCACGATTCGCAACAACCTTCTGGCGGCAAACACAACGGGCATTCTGATTGGCGGGGTCTCCCATGTGACCGTGGTCAACAACACCATTGTGACTCCCTCGGGCACAGGTGTCCGGCTCCAGCAGTCCGCCTCAAATGTCAGCCTGCGCAACAACATTCTCTCGACCACCAGCGGCACAGGGCTGTACGTGGCCACCGACAGCCAGCAGGGATTCACCAGCGACTACAATAACCACCACACCTCCGGTGCGGCCCCGCTCATCTGGTGGCAGAAGCCGTTCACCGACCTGTTCGATTGGCAGGTGGAGGGGGACCTCGACCGGCATTCC
>JBKCTR010000919.1:0-5306 GCA_046318755.1 Planctomycetaceae bacterium | reverse complement strand
CGGTCATGAAAAAACCCCGGCGAACAGTGGAAACCTGTTCGCCGGGGCTGTTGCACTCACCTCTGTTTGCTGGCCGAAGCCAGCCTGACTATCGGCGTCCCTCGTCTTCCATCAATTCGGGGGCCTGCCGCTGCATGTCGGTTTGAAGTCCCCGCATGTACGACCGCCAGTTCTGGTCCATCGTGGAAACGTCATTGCCATGGGCGGCGGTGAACAGTTCCCACAACAGGTCGGGATTCAACGGAGTGGATGAGGGCATCTCCCCCAGCATCCGGTAGAACTGGACGAACTTCGCAATGTCGGTTTCCATCAGGAAGTGGGTCAGGGCCCACGCCTGACCGTACCCATGGACCACGGCACCATGGCTGCGGGCGTAGTCGAAAATCTGATTGGTGGCGATGAACTTGATGTTCGAGTGGACCCGGTCGTCTTCCAGGCCCTTGTACCAAGTCAGACGCAGGTCATTGACCGCACCAATGCCCGCCCAGGTTGCATCGCCCGGAGCTTCGAAGTACGTCGCCAACCCCTCGTGAACCCAGGTGGGGACGTCGACATGACGGGGGAGCAGGCCCGTGTTGCCAGCCAACTGATGCACACACTCGTGGCTCACCGTGGTGATGTCTTCATTCTCTTTTTCGACCGTGGCCAACAACTCGAGCGTTTGGACGAGCCGCACCAGATCGGCGGTGGCGGTGGTGCCACTGCCGGTGCCCCCCGGGCCACGGCTGCCGCGGGCGTCTTTCTTGGCATCTTCGGCCCGTTTCTTGGCCGCTTTGAGCTGTTCATTCAGCTCGGCGAATTCCTCGCTGCTGCCGCGGTCGTAGAAGATGCCGACGTTGTTGAGTCGCGACCAGAAACCCAAGGCACTGCGCAGAGAGGGGTCGACGCTGGTGGCGTAGTCGTAGAAATCCTTTTCCTGATTGAACAGCACGACCATCAGGCGCTCTTCCGGGATGTTCAGTTCGATATCCTGGGCAGAGAAGAACTGCATGAACGACTCATAGACCTTTTCGAGCAATTCCAGCCGCTGTTCCGCCCGGTTCTTCTTCTGGCCCTTCGGGGGCTTTTCGGGGGTGTCGTGCAGCAGGATGTAGTGATTGCTCTTGGCAATCCGCATGTTGGCCCGTTTGACCACCGATCGGATCTGCTTTTCGATCGCGGGGTCATCGGGCAGCGGCTGCTTGATCTTCTCCCGGAGCTGCAAGACCCGATTGGCCCCTTCGTGTTGGGCATTGATCTTGTGGATGGATTCGACGGTTTCGTAGAAGTCCTTCAGCATCCCCTTCTTGAGCGCGAAGACCGCCGACTGCATCATGGCATCGGGGTCCTTCGAGGCCGAGCTGAGCTTGTTGCGGAATTCGTCCCGCAGGGTCTTGGCCTTATAGATTGTGACGTCATCCTTCGAGAAGTAGAGCCGCTCCTTGAGGGTGGGATGATCGTAGGTCACGGTGTCTTTCGACAGCACATTGACCTTTCCCTGCAAGACGATCTTCTTTCCCGAGCCGCCGCCTCCCCCGCCGCCACCCGAGGGAGGCCCAAACGGAGCCCCACCGGCCCCTCCAGGACCTCCCGGGCGTCCGCCCGGCATGCCTCCTCCAGGCCCCCCAGGCATCATTCCACCGGGGGGACCACTTCGGCCGCCACCTCCACCGCCCCCGTTGCGACCACCAATGTGATAAACCAGGAAGTCAGCAGAGGCGGGCTGAATCGCCGTCGCCAGAATCAGGGGAATCCACAGCCAAAGGCGATGTCGCATGGTGTGCTGGGCTCGCGGGAGTGGGAATCGAAAGAGAAAGACAAACATCCTGGAAAATTCCGCCGCAGAAATGGCGGCCGCCGACATCACTCGCTTTGAGTCACGAACTTCTGCATATCCACGGTCTCGGCACCCTGGATCGTACACATCGCCTTGAACACTTCGGGGTCGATGTCGGCATTCAGGATTCGCGTGGAACCGTCGGCCATCATCACGTAGACCCCGGGCGTTGCCAGGCCCGCCGAGCCAAACCCGTGGAACTTGTCGAAAAACGGAGCGCGGGCACCTCGGACGGTTCCCCCCCCTCCCTGAATCCACGGAGCCGACGCCTTGCCCGAGCCGATCAACATGATCGTCTGCGCTTTGCCGTCCTTGATGGAGTCGAGCGGAACAACCTCGTCGTAGCCGAAGATCCCGGCACGGGGATCGGTGCGGGGAAGATCCGCCGCCACGACATTCCGCTTGTCTTCGAGCCCCGCCATCCCGGCAAAGTGGGTCAGGCCGACACCGTCATACGGCAATCCGTTCCACTGCACATTGGGGTCGGCGGGATTCACAAACGCCGGAATCACGGTGTAGGCATGTACCCGGTTCGACTTGTCGATCCAGGGTTTGCTCTGGTCAAACTGCAGGTAGAGATCGTTGTAATCGATGAACGGGAGGATCTCGGTCATCCAGCTGTAGCCAGCCCAGATCGGCTCATCTTCGCCCATTCGTTTCACCCCCTTCAGACCGCCGGGTTTGGCGGCCACGATCTTGTCGTACCCACTCCGCATGGCGGTCAGCGAGCCGGAAAAGATTCCATCGGGCAGGGCGGTGGCTCCCATCGCCTGAATGGCGTCGTTGTACGCCTTCTCATGGAAGACGACCCCCAAATCGGGTCGATTGGGAATGGACATCGACAGACGGATATTCTCGACCCGTCTGCTGTTGGTGGCGGTGATAACCTTGTCATCGTTCTGGTTTCCCGCTCCGGGCATGCCCCCCATGCCCCCCATGCCGCCGGGACCAGGCATCCCCCCCGGAGGACCGCTGGGAGGAAATCCTCCGGGCGGACCGCCTCCCGGAGCCTGGCGGAAGATGCCCGTCCCCGGCAGATCGCGGTCGTGGCTCAGCTTGAGCAGTTGCGGGACGGTCAATTCCTCAGGTTCGATGGGAGGGGCAATGAACCGGGTGATGTTGGGAGCGGGTGGCGGAGGCGCACTGGGAGCCGGACCTCCCCCCCCACCGCCCGGGCCACCGGGACCCATACCCCCGGGCCCCATCCCCGGACCCATGCCCCCAGGTCCCATCCCGGGCCCCATGCCGCCCGGCCCCGAGGGCTTGGCGGCGTACTTCTTGAACAGTTCATTCAGACGGTTTTCGGCAGCAATCGCCAGGCCCTCCGATTGGAAGACCATGCCAAACACCGCGTTGATGCGGGCTTTGTTGTTGTTCGCGGCGGAACCAGCTCCCGGCGGACCGCCTGCCCCAGCGGGACCTCCTGGCATCATGCCCGGCGGCGGACCACCTCCGGTACCATTCGACGCCGATCCCACCATGGGGCCACCGCCGGGACGTCCCCCGGGGGGACCGCCGAAGCCACCCGGCCCAGGCCCGCCCGATTCGCTGGCCGCTCCCTCGGGGGAGCCGCCAACTCCCATGGCGTAGCCAATCATCCGGGCCCCCTCAGCCGCGTAGTCTTGCAGCAGCGGGAAGTCGCTCCCTTCCATGCGTTTTTTCGCCGCCTCGGCATCTCCGGCAATCCAGTAGAAAGCAGTGGGCTGGGCCATCGCTTCGACCCCGCCGGTGACCGCCCCCTTGGCCGGGCTCGACAGCGCCGCCTGCACGGTCGAGGCGCGTCCCACCAGCAGCACTTTCGGCTCGGGGACCGCAATGGCGTTCTTTTCAGGACCGCTCGGCAGCAGGAACATCTTCTGTTTCCCCACCGCCACCGATTCTCCAACCCCCAACTTCTTGCCGACACCTTCCAATGCGGCCGAAGTTCTCACAATGATCAGTTGTTGGTTGGTCTTGCGATTGCAGCCGGCGATGATGTACTCGACCTGGTTCGACTTGATTCCGCCACGGGCGAGGACCTCGAAAATGACGGCGAATTCCTGCAGCAGTTTCACGCCGGTCAGGTTCGACTTGTCTCCCGACACAGACTTCACATCCAGCCCTGTTGCCTGGTTCAGCGTGTCCGGGACGAACTTCAGAAGTGTTTTGAGATTTGCGTCGGCTCCACCAGCCGCGGCCGCGCTGGCAGCGCCGCCACCTGCACCGGGCGGCCCCCCACCACCCATCATCTGGCCCATTTGCCGGAGCTGGTCCATATTCGGAGCGCCACCACCGGGAGCACCACCTGGCGCTCCACCACCCGGTGGCCCACCGCCGGGCGCTCCACCGCCGGGCATGCCGCCTGGCATCCCGCCACCGGCCATATTGGGCATCATTCCCGCGGGAGCCCCACCCGGTGCCCCACCCGGAGCTCCCCCCGCTGGGGCCGCATTGGCTGCCGGTGGGGGATTGTTCGGGGGAGCGGGTTTGCTTTCCTCTCCGCCGCCGCAGCCGACCAAAAACAGCGCCGCGCCCATCGACGCCGACAGAACAAAAATCCGCATGTCGATTCCCCAAGGGGAGAGTCGGAAGATGTACAGACGTGACCAATGAGTGTCGCAGAGGAAATGCGGCAAGTCAACCAGATTCCGGCAGAAATTCCCCTCCAGTGAAGCGATTCTCGCACCTCGACCGACGTCGCGTTCGGTCTCGTCGACCCCACGAATTGACACGCTGCCATGCCACGACTGTTCACCGCGTTGGCGATCCCCTCACTGTCCCCTGTGCGGCGGATGGCGAGTGCACTGCGGCAGGCTGATTCCCGACAAAGAATCGAACCCGAGAACCGCTGGCATATCACGCTCAATTTTCTGGGAAATGTGGAGGAGCAGCAGATTCCCCGATTGGTCGCCTTGCTGTCGGACGTGACGGATCGGGCAGAGCACTTGTCCGTCAGTCTGAAAGGATTGGGGGCCTTTCCGGATTGCCAGCATCCGCGTGTGGTGTGGGTGGGGACCGAAGACGATGAGGGGCTGCGGTCCCTGCAGCTCCAATTGCGGATCGCAGTGCGGAACGCCGGGCTGATTGCGGAGGAGTCGTTTCACCCGCATCTGACGCTGGCCCGCGTGCGCGGCGAACCCACTGTGGGACTGTTGGAACTGCTGCGGAAACACCCGCAGACACGGCTTGCGCAAGTTCCGGTGCACGAAGTCGTGCTGTTCGAATCGCGTCAGCACCCCGCCGGTCCAATCTATCACGCGCGGGCACGGTTCCCGCTCGGCGGCACGGGCAAGTCCAGGGGCTGAGGGGCCACGATCGGCGGGGGGGCATCGAACCGCCGACGATGAGGTTGCCCCGTTGTGAGGACACACCGGATGGGACCGGCCGGATGGGCGAGGGGCACGTCCCGCGGGAACGCCGCCTCAGCGGGACTGGGACCGATAGATCTCTTCGAGAATCTCTTCGATGGTTTTGAATTTCTTGCCGCTTTGCAGGGCTTGTTCCACCTTTT
>JBKCTR010000918.1:0-2669 GCA_046318755.1 Planctomycetaceae bacterium | reverse complement strand
CCCCAACTGCTGGCCAAGCACCGCGAGCACCGGGCGTGCGCGGGATGTCATCAGCGGTTCGACGCCCTCGGGGTGGTCTTCGAGGGGTATGGCCCGGTGGGGGAACACCGTCGGCAAGACCTCGCGGGGCGGCCGGTGCAGACGCGCGTCGAGTTCCCCGATGGCCACGAGCGGGAGGGGGTCGCGGGGCTGCGGGCCTACCTCGCGGCCGAACGCCGGGGAGATTTTGTCGCCAGTTTCAACCGCCGGTTGCTGGCCTACGCCCTGGGGCGCAGCCTGTTGCTGTCGGATGAACCGTTGCTGGAGGAATTGGGCCGGGGGCCGAACGACGCGCCATTGACTTTCCGGACCCAGATCGAACGGATCGTGTTGAGCCCCCAGTTCCGGCGGAAGCGGGGGGCGGGAGACTGAAGGGACCCGCCGCGATGGGAGCGGGGCCAGCCTCGGCACGGGTGGCCCATTCGTCCATACTGGCGAGAACTTTCTGCTTGTCCCTCGCGTCTCACTTCGGTGAGTGTTTCCCCGTGACCTCCCTTCAGTCCCGGAAAGAGCCGGATCATGCCCCGTTGGAATCGCTGGAACCGCACCGTCGCCGCAGGACTGCTGATCGCCGCTGTCGCGGGTTCGGTCGCCTGGAGTTGTTACATCGCCCCCCGGCCGGGAGACCAGGTGCAGATCGCCCAGGAGACGGCGGTCATCCTCTGGGATGCCGAGCACCGGGTCGAGCACTTCATTCGCCAGGGAACCTTCGCCACCTCGTCGCGCGATTTTGGCTTCCTGGTGCCGACTCCCACCGTGCCCGAGTTCTCGGAAGTCGACACCCGCTTGTTCCGCGATCTCAAGACCCTCACCGCCCCCAAGGTGATCCGGCAGACGCGGCCGAAGAGTGCGCCGGCAGGGGGTTGCGGGTGTTCTTCAACCGGGTTTGAAGCCGCCCGGACCACCGTCGATGCCCCCCTCCCCATGGCCCCGGCGGTGACCGTGCATGCCGAACAGACCATCGCCGGGCAGGATGTGGCGGTTCTCTCGGCCGACGAGGCCGGGGCGATCGCCGAGTGGCTCAAAAAGCACGAATACAACGTCGACGACAGCCTGGCCACCTGGATGACCCCGTATGTCGAGCGGGGTTGGAAGATCACGGCGTTCCGGTTTTCGCGGACTGAGTCGGCGGCGGTAGACCTGCAATCGCGGGCGGTCTGCCTGTCGTTCGCGACCGACCAGCCGTTTTATCCGTATCGCGAGCCGGCCCCCCCGGCCGAGGTGGCCGAGCGGGCCCGCCTGGGCATGCTTCCCGAGCGCCTGCTGCGGGTCTATTTCCTCGGCAATGAACGGGTGCAGGGGCACCTGGGAGCCGAGCGGCACCCCTGGCCTGGGACGCACGTCTGGTCTCGCGAGCTGACCGAGGGAGAACAGTCGAAGTGGCGCGCGCACCTCAAGCTGCCGGGAGAGCTGCGAACGGGCCCGTGGCGGCTGACCGAGTTTGAAGATCGGGCTGCCCCCCGGCCCGGCACGGACGACCTGCTGTTTGTGAGGTCCGAAGACCAGTCGAGCTTCGAGCGTCCGCCGGTCATCCGGTATGTCCACCGGCAGGAAACGGGCACCCGCTGGGTTCTGGTCGCGATGGCGGGCGGGGTGATCGCTTGGCTGCGCCCGCGCACCCGGCGTGCTTGACGCTGCCCGGCGGGAAGATCAATCTGAACGCTCGCCTCCGGGGAATCGCCCGTCGGACGCCGCCGTTGTCGAGGGCTGGCGTTCGGGTGACTGTTCTGGCTCTTCCGGAGGTTGGGGGAATACTCCCGTCGCGGGATCGTTCGGCCCCACTTCGCGCGTTCTCTTCTCCTGCAGGCGTGACCTTCATGCACAACGTCGCCACGATTGAGCGTCTGGTGGACCTGGTCGATCCAGCCGCCAATGTGATCTTGAATATGACTCCGGCCGAGGCGCTGGAGCGGGTCGCTTCGGGAGACCCCGCCCGGGTGCGGGAGATCGACGGTCAATTCGCCTTCGTGCACAAGGCGGGACGCATCGTGCGGATGGCCCGTTCGATCGGCCGGCCTCTGCGGTACTTCATCGCCAAGCGGGCCGACGGTCCTTGTCTGATCACCGCCGAGCGGATCGACGAGATTCACGCCTTCCTTGAAAAAGAGGGGCTCGCGGGGCAGTTCCACCCCTCGTACACCCGCATGGTTCCCGCCCATCACCTCACCGAGGTCGCCCTGGTCGGATGTCCCGATCCCAATCCGACCTACACCCGGTTCTTCACCCCGCAGCGAAACCGGTTGCCGGCCGACGTCCACGTCATCGGCCAGGCCTACATCGGCGCGCTGGCCCACGAGCTCGACCGCTGGCTCGACCGCATCGACCGCCAGGCTCCGCTGGGGGTGCTCTTCTCGGGAGGCATCGACAGTGGGTCGGTCTTCCTCGTCCTCTACGACCGGCTGCTGAAGCGGGGCGACAACCCCGCCCGCCTCAAGGCGTTCACCCTCACGGTCGAAGGCCAGGGGGCCGACGCTGCCCAGGCCCGCGAGTTCCTTGAAGCGCTCGATCTGGGTCTGTTCCTCGAGACAATCGACGTGCCCGCCAGCGCCATTGATCTGCGCGAGACCATCCGGGTGATCGAAGACTACAAGCCGCTCGATGTGCAGTCGGCCGCCGTCGCCCTCGCTCTC
>JBKCTR010000917.1:0-1967 GCA_046318755.1 Planctomycetaceae bacterium | reverse complement strand
CCCCAATCTGGGTCTGACGCCCTGCAAAGTGAACCGCGCTCTCCACTCCCTCCAGACGCGTCTGGGATCGCAACGTCTCCTGAAGCTCTCCGCCACCAACAAACACCAGTTGCAGTTGAGGAATCCTCTTCCGAGCCTGGGCCACCGCCGAAATGAGAAGATCATACCCCTTGACGGGGACCAACCGCCCCAACGCGCACAACAGCGGCTCGTGCGGCTGAATACCCAGCGTTTGTCGAATCCGGGCGCGAGCTTCGGTCGGGTCGGCGCAGGCCGGCCTTGGAACTCCATTGGGAATCACCTCAATCCTGTCGTGGCGAAAACCACAGTGCGCCTCGACCCGCGCGGCGACAGATTTGTCAACGGCCAACACTGCGTCACAGTGTGAGAGAGTTGCCCACAGCACCCAGGAATTGATCTTACGACGCCACAGCGAGCAGGCCTTCGATCCACCCAACACCGTTCCCCGCTCGGAATGCACGTGGACGAGGCGACCCGCCAGAGAGGCCGCCACCGCGGTTTCCACCAGGGTTCCCCAATTGTGCGAATGAACCAACTCCAGACGCGAGGAACGAAAGGTGTCCCGGACCTGGCGCAGGAAACGGGGCCCCGGATTTCCCGGAGCTTTTCCCAACTCCAGGATGGGCACATCAGTCACCGACAGCCAGGAACTGGCGGTGCCGTTCCGACCGAGGCAGACCAAAGAGGGCTCGAAACGACTCCGATCGAGGTGATTCAGCAGGTGGCAGATATACCGCTCCAAGCCCCCCATGTCGAAGGTATGAACCACAAATCCGACCCGAGATCGAGGTCGCGCCATCACTCCTCCCCTTCCGAGCCACCGGGTTGCGGCCGCTCGCGGGAAACCATGTCGGACAGTGTTCCAAACCGAAAGCGGGCCAACAGAGAATCCAGCTTTCCCAGCGTGGACGACAGATTGACATAGTGTCGAAATCGCGACTTCATCGAGCCCCTCAGTCGTGGTTGTTCAGGATCGACTTCCCAGGGATGAATATAGATCTGAAACGCTCGCCCCTCGCGATTGACCTTCGCCAACAAGAATTCCGTCAGCGAGCGGGGATAGAGCCTCAGGTATCCCCCACCCCCCACTGGCACATTCACCCCGGCCCAGCGGGCGACGGTGGGTGGAATCTCCCAGATTTCCCTTGTTCCCACCCGGTGCAAATAGGGGTGGATTCGCGCTCCGGGAATTCCGTAGCGATCGTGATGGATGGGGAAAATACTGGAGTCGAGCTCAATCCCCTCCTCTGCCAGGACCTCCAAGGCCCATAATGAGCGCTGGACAATCGAAAAACTGGGCGCGCGATACAGCCGCACCCGCGATCCTGTCAATTGCTGCAGGGAATCGCAGCTTTGGCGCAGATCTTGCCGAAAGACTTCCGGCGTCTGCTCATAGATCAATTGGTGCCAGTAACCATGGCTGCCGATCTCATGTCCCGCCCGCTGAATCCGTTTGACCAACTCGGGATGGCGATCCGAGATCCAGCCCAGAATGAAGAATGTCGCCCGGGTTTGCCGCCGGTCCAGCAGATCGAGGATTTTCTCGGTGTTTCCAACCACCCGTGATGGATACTGATCCCACGATGAGGGGGGAATCTGGGAGGCAAACGCCCCAACCTGGAAGTAATCCTCCACGTCGATGGTGAAGCCGTTCAGCGTTGTGGAAACCATGAAAGAACCCGCCCAACCAAGGCACGGCAGCAACTGACTTTTGCCTGCCTTCTTGCCAGTCCGCTCGACACAACGCCCCACAACCAGTTGCAACAGGTACTTCTGACGAAGTGCCAGTCTCGCGTGCTTCAAACCGATGGAGTGTCGCCCACGAGTCTGCAGGTCGGACAGTGAAGCACCGCCGCACAGTCCCCCCTGGAAATTTCAGGGGACCACTGGAACCGAGGACTCAGCCGCCACCCGATCAATCGCCGCGTGAAGTTCCGGCAGAAAAT
>JBKCTR010000916.1:0-1663 GCA_046318755.1 Planctomycetaceae bacterium | reverse complement strand
TCTGGTCACCGTCTTTTCGACACACGAGCCAGACTTGGTTCTGGCTGGAGCCAGGCACGCAATCTGCCTGCAGGAAGGTCGGGTGGAGTATTTCGGCACGGTTGAAGAGCTGTATTCCGCACCCCCAACGGAGTCGTTGGCCTGGTACCTCGGGCCGGCGAACTGGGTCACCGTGAATGAGGCGGGAACCTGGCTTGGCGACTCGTTTTCCCGGGACCGATCGGTCCGGCCGCAGGAAGTGACCGTGTGCCTGGAAGAGAACGGACCGCTCGAGGTGAAATCCACCGAGATCCGCGGGGGCATTCAGGCTTTGGATCGTGTGGAGCGGACTTCGGGCCGGTCCCGACGATGGCTGGTTTCCAGCGCAGGTCCGCGAGTGCGTTCTGGCGACCTGTTGAAGCTTGGGCTGTGTTGGCACGTTTTGGTCCTGGCGTGCCTGCTGTGTTTTGCGGGGTGTGTCCGTGGGTCTGATCGGACCACTCCTGTCGCCTCTGAGGTGGCAGAATGGGTACTGCCGTCCGAGGGCATCCGGGTTCCGGGCCCCAGGGCCTTGCATGCCACCGAGAATCGCTTGTTGGTTTTGGACAATGTTGGTCGGGTTCTGGCCTATGACTTCGACGGGACCCTGCAGAATCAATGGTGGATGCCGGAGTACTCGGTGGGGCGTCCCGAAAAGATCTGTGAATTGCCCGATGGGCGTTTGGCCGTTGCGGACACGCACTATCACCGGGTTGTGTTGTTTCGGCCGGATGGGAGCCTCCAGGGAATGCTGGGAGGATATGGCACAGAACCTGGGCAATTCATCTTCCCGGTAGCGACCGCCTGCGATTCTGAGGGGAATCTGTATGTCTGTGAATATGGGGGAAATGATCGGATTCAGAAGTTCTCGCCGGAAGGCCGGTTCCTGATCAGTATGGGGGGGGCTGGGACCGGACCAGGAGAGTTCCAGCGACCAAGCGGCATGGTGATCGCGGATGACAGATTGTTTGTTGTGGATGCGTTCAACAACCGCATTCAGGTTTTCTCCCGTTCGGGGAGGTTCCTGGAAGTGCTGGGAGAACGACTGTCGAATCCCCCCGATCTTGTTTACCCTTACGACATCGCGCTGGGACCTGAGTCGGATTTGTACGTGGTGGAGTATGGAGCCGGTCGTGTCACCCGACTCGATCTGTCGGGGAACCTGTTGGGGCAATCGGGAGTCGCCGGGAATTCCCAAGGTGGTTTCAAGACACCCTGGGGGTTGACGGTGGATGGTCGTGGGATGGTGTATGTTGCCGACACCGGCAACCGTCGCATCGTGCAGTTGAAGTTCTAAGGAGCCGTTGTGAGCCGCAGTGGAGCGAAGGACACCGGGGAGCCGAGTTGGGTGAATGCCATCCGCCGAGGCTGGTTCGTGGTGTTTCCCCGTCCGCGGCGCGTCGTGACATGGCGGGATCTGGTTCCGCTGCTGGTGTTTTTGGTTGCGTTTGCTGCGCTGTGTCTGTTTTTGGACGGCAGTCAACGCATCCTGTTTGCCAACCCCTGGGGATTTCTGCTGTTGCTGGCGATCCCCTGGGTCTGGTGGCAATGGCTACAGGGTCATGGTGGACTTGTCGGCTGGCGGCATTCGCTGTCCCTGTGGGTTCGCATGTCGCTGGTGGGGTTGTTTGCGATGCTGCTGGCG
>JBKCTR010000915.1:0-6766 GCA_046318755.1 Planctomycetaceae bacterium | reverse complement strand
GCACAATCTCGCGCCTCCCGGGGTCGAGCTCATCGAGGGCGAAGACCGCGGTCTCGATGCGCCATGGTTCACCCAGCACTCCCAATTCGCGCAGCCGCTCGAACCGCGCGGGGGAGACGAACGGGGTATAGCCATAATTCCCCGGCGATCGATATCTCAATATCTCCAGCCAGTTCACATAGAAATGCGTGATACCCTGGGCGGCCAGAATCTGCCGAATCTCATCGGCCGACTTCAACGGGCGGCCGGCGTGATCGGGGAACCCGTCCGTTCCCACCGCGGCCTCGCCTCCCAGCCAATCTTCAACAATGGAGTGATCGAACACTGTGTTGTAGACCACGGGGAATCGGGCTTCGAACATCTCGGCATCCCCAATCGCCAGCACCCGACTGCCTGGCGGGAGTTGCTGGTTCAGATGTACCAGTTCCGGGGCGGTGAACTCGGCCACGAATTTCGACGCGGCGCTGAATGATTCGAGAAACCCGTTGTAGCCTCCCCAGGGACTGACGGCGAAGGTGAAATTCATCCCCCAGACCAAGGCCGCCAAGGCCCGCAACGCCATCCGGGCCGAGCGCCCGCTGCCCCAAAACGCGACCTCGTCCCAGAGCCAGGCTCCCCCGGCCCCCGCCAACACCGCCACCACAGGCAACAGGGGGACCCAGAACCGGTCGAGCCGGTGCGTCAGACCCCACACGGTGAAGAATTCCCAGCCCACCAGCAGCCACAGCCACCCCACCAGTTTTCGCGTGGCACGAGGCCACAGCGAGAGCGGGGCGAGAGCGAACAGCCACGGGGTCTGCCAGTCGTTCCGCCCGGCCATCTCCAGCAGCAATGCCACAACGCTGGCGGGAGTGAAGTCGGTGGAACTGTGCGCCCGCCGCCACTTCGCATTCAACTCGGCATCCCAGTCGGCCCCTCCGAAAATGGTCCACCCAAGCGGATACACCGGGTTGCCCGTTTCGACCAGGTTCTTCAGCAGCCACGGCCCGATGAACAGCACCACCCCCAGCCCCCAGGGCCACAGCCGACCAATGAGTGGCAACAGACCCGTGGCCGACGGGGCAGGCCCGCTCTCGGATGAGGACCGACTTCGGGAATCGCGCCAGGCGAAGACCACAACGGCCACGGCCGAGGGCACAACCACCGACACCAGCCCCGGATACTTGCAGGCCATCGCCCCCCCCGCGAGGGCTCCCAGCCAGAGCAGGCAGCGGACATCGAGCCGGGCTGGTGGATCGGAGTCGGTGGGCGTCGCGGCACGCGTCTGTCGCCAAATCACCAAGGCCAAGAGCGAGGCGGCGACATGAAAACAGAGCGCCCCCTCGGTGTAGGCGATGGTGCTGATGCGGCAGGTCCAGGGACTCGTGATCCAGATCAGGCCGGCGAAGACCCCGGCAGTCGAACCAAACAGCCGGCGGGCAACCGCCCCGATGGCCCCCGCCGTCAGCACGCCGTACAAGGCCAGCACCAGCTTTCCCGCCACCGCGCCGCGATACCAGTCATCCCGCACAATCATCGACCACAACGAAAGCATCTCGGTCGCAAAGGGGAAGCTGGTGTAGACGTTGTGGGGCAGCCAGTGGATGCGCCCCGCCTGCAGGTACTCGCGCGGTCCCTGGAAGTGATATTCATTCACATCGAAATCGTACGAGGGCAACAGGGCCCCCAGGGTGATGACCAGCACAAATGGGGCAGCCACCCACCAACGGCCACGTGGCCCAATCGTTTTGGCGGAAGGTGACGCTGGCGGCAGCGCGGGTGCACCGCCGCGTTGTGGCCACACCGCCAACACCCAGCCCAACAGCGACGCCCCCAGAATGATGGGGCGCGACATCCCGCCGCACCAGCCGCACGCCAGGGTCAAGACCGAGAGCCACGCCAACCCCAAACCCACCTCCAGCACCAGCCGTTCCCCCCAGCCGTCACCCAGCGGCACCCCCAGCCAGCGGCGGGCCCCCCGGCCCCAACCCCAGGCACAACCCCAGGCCAGCAGCGCCACCGCCACCAGGTCGATCCGGTCGGCCAGTTGATGCCAGCCCGGTCCCTGGGGCCGCGGCTCGGGCAGCAACACGCCCGAAATCAATTCGGGGGCCACCAGTCCCAGCGACAGCCGGTCGATCTCGCGATTGTTCGACAGGGGGGTGAGGGCAAACCACACCAGAAACAGGCCCAGCCAGACCGCCGAGAGAACCGCCGGCACCATTTCCCCCCACCCGGCGATCCGCGCAGGAGGCTGCCCGATCGGAGCGCCACTCATGGGGTCACGACGCTGAGGGGAAGTGCTTCCCGTCCAGCGGGCCGCCCTGGAACCGGCGGGGCCAACGGGGCCCCCAGCGACGTGCGAAACCGCTCCAGCGCCCCAGCACACAGGGCCCCTGCACGGTTCCCCTCCACGCAGGCGGCCGAGCGAATTCCCACGATGTCGGGCCCCACTCGGCGCAGCAGGGGGATGTCGGCCAGGGTCAGGCGACCGGCGAGGGCCAGCGTCAGTCCCCGCTCGCGGGCCCCAGCCCGCAGAGTGTGCAGTTGGTCTTCCGTGAGGCAACCGGTCAATCCCGGGCCCTGTTTCCCCCAGGTGTCAATCAGCACCCCCACACAGTTCTGCACCTGAGCGATGTCCCACAGATCGCCGGGAGAGGGGCTGCGGGCGGCTTGAAAGTCGGCATAGGTCGCCAGAATCCACTGCGGGGGGGCCGCCGTGTCAGAATGGGAAGGGGAAGCCTGCATCCGCAAGAACCGCAGTTGCAGCCGGGAAAGTCGATCGGCCACCTCTTCCCGCGTCAATCCGGCCACGCCAACCTTCACAAAGTGGATTCCCGGGGGAAGTTCGGGCAACGGTCGGTCGTCGGGCCACTCCGCAAGTTCCCCCAGTGCGATGCTGAGCGGTGGGGCCTGGGATCGGGTCGCCAGTCGGTCAGCAATCTCAGCCAGAACCCCGAGTGGGGCCATACCGAGCGAACCCCGCGACGGCTCCTTGACATCGAGAATGTCGCAGCCCCCTGCACACGCGACCGACGCTTCGGCCTCCGACCGCACGCTGAGCAGCAGTTGAGGGGCAGTTGGGGAGGGAGGGGGCAAGGTGCAGATTCGGTAAAGTGGGGCCAACTGCCGAGAAATGCGGTTGCCCAGCCGGGGCAAAGCTGCAAGAATAGTAGAGCTGTCGGGGAATGCTCGCCACCCCGTCCACGTGCGGGAAGTGGTTCGGTTGTTGGACCACCTGCCCCGTGGTGTGGTTTGCGAGTTGTGTCCCTTTGAGGTGGTCGGTCGTTTCCGGTGTGGATTTCGACGGGCCCCTTGGTTCGCCCCCTCTGCCTGAAGCATGTTCCACCCCCTCGATCGCCCTCCAGACGCCTAGCTTTTCTGTCGGGAGAAGTGCCGCTCCTTCCCAGGGTAACTTCTGTGGTGGGAGTACGGCGGTGTGAGTTGATGTGGCAGCCAGAGTGACCAATCGCCTCTTGATTGAACCAGAGACAGGTTGGTCCCCCCCTTGTGACCGGCCGATTCGCTGAAGTGAGCAGCGACATCTGTCGGGGGTGTTGTTTCCCGGTGTCATCCCGGCGAACCGTGTGTTCCCCCTTCCGGGCTCCCGTTCTTTTTCCCACCTGCGTTCCATGATTCGTCAAGACATCCGCAACATCGCCATCATCGCCCACGTTGACCACGGGAAGACCACGCTGGTCGACTGCCTGCTGCGGCAGAGCGGACTGTTCCGCGATTCCCAGTTGGTGGGAGACTGCATTCTCGACTCGAACGATCTCGAGCGCGAGCGGGGCATCACCATTCTCGCCAAGAACATCGCCCTCATGTACAAGGGGGTGAAGATCAACATCATCGACACCCCGGGGCACGCCGACTTTGGCGGCGAGGTGGAACGCGTGCTGAAAATGGCCGACGGCGTGCTGATGCTGGTCGACGCCGCCGAGGGAACCAAGCCCCAGACCCGGTTCGTGCTGCGGAAGGCGCTGGAATGCGGCCTGAAGCCCGTGGTGGTGGTGAACAAGATCGACCGCCCCGACGCCCGTCCCAACGAGGCGCTCTCCGAAGCGTTCGATTTGTTTGTCGAGCTGGGTGCCGATGATGAAGCACTCGATTTCCCCTACATCTTCGCCAGTGGCCGGGCGGGATTCGCCACCCACGACCCGGCCGTCAAGACCGACAACATCTACCCCTTGCTCGATCTGGTGCTCGAGAAGGTGCCGGCCCCCGAGGTCGACCCCACCGCCCCCCTGCAGATGATGGTCACCACCCTGATCTGGTCCGACTATGTCGGCCGGATCGCCACCGGCCGGATTGCCGCCGGGACCATTCGCAAGGGACAGAAAGTGGTGATGCTGAAGGCCGACGGGCGGTCGGTGAATTGCGAAGTGGTGAACCTCGAGTCGTTCGACAAACTCGGGCGGACCCCGGTCGAAGAAGCCTCGGCCGGAGACATCGTGGCGATCACCGGGCTCCCCGAGCCCGAAATTGGCGACACTGTCGCCTGCCCGCAGAAACCCACCGCGCTCGACCGCATCAGCGTCGACGAGCCGACGTTGACCATGCTGTTCACCATCAACTCGTCCCCCCTGGCGGGGCGCGATGGGAAGTTCGTCACCAGCCGGCACCTGCGCAACCGGCTGATGCGCGAGCTGGAATCGAATGTCGCCATGCGCGTCGAAACGGTCGCCAACAGCGATTACTTCCAGGTCTCGGGACGCGGGCTGCTGCACCTGGGCATTCTCATCGAGACCATGCGACGCGAAGGGTATGAACTCTCCATCGGGAAGCCCGAGGTCATCCGCAAGATGATCGACGGCAAGCTGCACGAGCCGTTCGAAATACTGACCGTCGACGTCCCCACCCCCGACATGGGTCCCGTGATGGAGTCGGTCGGGGCCCGGCGGGGTCAGGTGCTCGATATCAAGGCCGGGAACACCGGCATGACGCATCTGCAATTCCTCATTCCGGCCCGCGGGCTGATTGGTCTGCGGACCCGGCTGCTGAACGCCACCAAGGGCGAGGCGATCATGCACCACCGCTTCGACTCGTACCGCCCTTGCGAGGCCGACCTGCCCAAGCGGTCGAACGGCGTGCTGGTCTCGCAGGAAAACGGCCGCGCCGTGGCCTACGCGCTGTGGAAGCTGCAGGAACGGGCCGAGATGTTCGTGAACCCCGGCGACGACGTCTACGAGGGATTGATCGTGGGCGAAAACTCCCGCGACAACGACATGGTGGTGAATCCCTGCAAAGAGAAAAAACTCACCAACATCCGCACCACCTCGGCCGACGACGCCATCATCCTCCAGCCCCCCCGGCAAATGTCTCTCGAGCAGGCCCTCGAGTACATCGAAGAAGACGAGTATGTCGAAGTCACCCCCAAGGTGATCCGCCTGCGCAAAATTCTGCTGTCGGAAGCGGCCCGCAAACGCGGCGGCCGACTGAGCAAGCAGGCGGTGGAATAGGCTTTGATCGACCACGACGGGTTCACCGTTTCGGTGGGCCCGGCGATGGTGGTCAATCGATCGATGGGGTGGGCCAGCCGATGGGCGCCCCACGCGATTTCCATCGCGTGGGCATGGCCGTGACTTCGCGCCGCCGGTGGGGCACGGCCACCTCGGTCCAAGTCGCCCCCCCCAACACAGTCCCCAACCGAGCCGAGTCCGCCCGCGACACGACACTGTCTGTCAAGACAAAGGCCCCACTCTCAATTGTTGGGCGGAGATTCGTCGCGGGGCATCGCCGGGGGAAAGACCCGCTGAGCGAGGCGATACCAAACCGTTCCCGCCAAGCCGACCAGCATCAGCCACTCCACTGCCAGCACGGGCCGGTGGATTTCGAACTCATGCGACTCGAACAGCATTTCCGAAGATGGGTTCGGCGGATTTTTGGTGGTGGTCCACTTCGACTCGGAAAACAACCAGTCGAAGCCGGCGAAGGATGTCTTGCGGACGGCGATCCGTTCCGACCAGTACAGCGTCTGGCGACGTTGACATTCGACCTCTCGCCAGGGGGGAAGGGCGATTGTCAACAGCAGGAACGGCAGCGCGGCGACCACCACGGTGACCGCCAGGCCCAGTTGACCAAAACCGCGACCCACAGAGTCCGAACGACCTCGTGTCTGCGACATCACGAACTCCGCAGAAAATTTCCAGGATCGGCAACCGCCCCAGGCCGTGATCTTGGGCTGGCTGGCACCACCAATCTCGGGCGTGGTGCCGGCTCCTGTCGTCGCGACCAGTTCCATCCCCCTGTTCAGGCGAGAATCTCGTCAATCACCCGGCCATGCACGTCGGTCAGGCGGAACTCTCGGCCCGCATATCGATAGGTGAGCTGCTCGTGGTCGAGCCCCAGCAGGTCCAGCAGCGTCGCGTGCAGATCGTGCATGTGGACCTTTCCCTCGATCGCCTTGTGCCCGAATTCATCGGTGGCCCCAAAAGACAATCCCGGTTTGACTCCGCCCCCCGCCAGCCACGTGGTGAAGCCCTGCGGATTGTGGTCGCGGCCTGTGCCGTTCTTTTCGGCATAGGGAGTTCGCCCAAACTCGGCCCCCCACCAGACCAGTGTGTCATCGAGCAGGCCCCGCTCTCCCAGGTCGGCCAGCAGGGCGGCGATCGGTTGGTCACACGCCCGGGCATGGTCGGCATGCTTGGGCAGATTCGAGTGCTGGTCCCACGCGGGATTGGCGGTGTTGTCGCCGTAATTCACCTGGATGAACCGCGTCCCCGCCTCGCACAACCGACGGGCCATCAGGCACAACCGGCCAAACTGCTCGGCCTCGGGACGGTCG
>JBKCTR010000914.1:0-2457 GCA_046318755.1 Planctomycetaceae bacterium | reverse complement strand
GAGCGACAGTGGAAGGCCGGGAGCGAAGATTGGCTGAATGCCCGGATCGAGGTGGTGAAGGGGCTGCGGAGTGCCGGGCGCGCCGAGGAAGCGTGTCGGCTGCTGAAGACAACCCGTCTGCTCTATCCCAAACAGGGAACCCCGGTACAGCGTCAGACCCTGGCGGAACTCCAGCAGCAGTGCCAATGAACCCTATACAGTCCGGGGCAGCCAACAATTCGAGGCGATTGCCAACAGCAAGCGCCAAGTTGTAACATGTTTCCCAGCAATACCTTACAGCCAGACGGCAGTTACGCCACAAGAAAATCGGCAGATTCGATTGGCGGGTGCGACAGGCCGATTGGACTACTCAGGAGATGATGCTTGTGTAGGCACTGTTTGAGGAGTTGAAAGCCTCGGGCAACAATTCGGCTTGGGCGTGGTTGGGCGCGGTTTTCTTTCCTTGGCTGAGAGAGTGAGTGTCGACATGAAATATCCGAATCGTGGTTGGTGGGGAGCTCGGCAGTTGGTCTCCAGACTGCTGGGGCGACCAATTCTTCGCCGGACGCGTCGAGTCTCCGTCGGTGCCCTGGAGGCCTTGGAAAGCCGCCAATTGTTGACGGCGGCGGCCCCTGGTTGGGAGCAGGTGGAGCGGCTGTCGCTCAGTTTTGCCCCCGATGGTACCCAGGCCGCGGGACAGGCCAGTTCCTCATTCAGCAAACTGTCGGCACTCGGTTCGACCAGTGTGTGGCAGCAGACCATTTTGGATGCCTTCCAGACATGGGCCGCTCAGTCTCGCATCAATGTGGGGTTGGTGAGCGACTCCGGGGTGGCGGCTGGTACCCCTGGCGACCTTCAGCACGACCTGCGGTTTGGTGATATTCGGGTTGTGACCATCGGGCTTTCGACCGATGTGGCGGCCCTGTCGGTCATGCAGAACGAAACGCAGGCTGGAACGTGGTTCGGAGATCTCGTCATCAATGCCAACTACAGCATCCCCAGCCTCGACGCGCTCTACAACCTGGCGCTTCACGAAGCGGGGCACATTTTTGGGCTGTCGGGAAGCAACGATCCGGCGTCTCCCATGTATTCGACCCTGCAGACCACCGGTCGCAAAACGCTCACGGTCGAGGATGTGTCCGACTTGGTCGCGGCGAATGGTACCCGAACTCTTGATGCGTATGATGCCATTGCGTCCAACGAGACCTTGGCAACCGCCTCGGTCCTCACGACCGCTGGCGGTAATGAGTGGACTGGTGGGGCAGTTCCAATCGTTGCCTGGGGCGAGTTGCAGTCTTCCTCGGACGTCGATGTCTTCCGAATCAAGGCCACGCCAGACTACACCGGAACGGTGAGTTTTCGACTGCAAACCACAGGACTGAGCCAACTGATCGGACGTCTGCAGATCTTTGACGAGGCGGGACAGCTTTTGGGAACCGCCAGCACCACCACCTCCAACACCAACTTGCAGGTGTCAGTTTCTGGAACGAATGGACATGAGACCTTTTATGTGAAGGTCAGCAGCTTGAACACCAGCGTCGCCAGCATGGGTTCTTATGCCGTCATTGCAACTTGCGACGACAAGGTGAAGGCGTCGACCTCCACCATTCGCAGTGTCGTTGCCACCATCGGTCAGGATCTGGATCGCGGCGCGTTGGTGAAACTTCTGCGTGATGGGGAAGATTTCAGCGAAGATCTGGAATTTGATCCGGAAACGGGAAAACACGCCGTTTCGGCGAACAGTCTGCAAACCACGGTGAAGTTTTTCAGCCTCGGTACTATTGCCACCACGACCGACATCGATCAGTACAAGTTCCAGGTGCTGACCGATGGGCAACGGTTGGCCGCCACCGTTCGGGCAATCGATTCCAGCGGGCTGCTCCCCATGCTGACCCTGGTGGACAAGAAGGGGGATGAGTTCCCGGTCACTGTTTTGGCGAATGGCTTGGGTCAATACACCATCCAGTCGGGGGAACTCCAAACCAACCGCAGCTACTATCTGAAGGTGGATGGACTGACCAACTCGGGTCCGTATGCGGTCGGACGCTACAAAGTGTCGATGCGTTTGGGGACGGCTGCCATCAATCACAAAGACTACGCCTCCGGAACCCTGACGACTTCGGCTCCATCGCAGTTCTTCAAGTTGGAACTCGCAACGTCCCAGATGTTTCAATGGGGGGTGCAGGTCGATCCCGGCTCCGCCGCAGGACTGGCCACGGTCGAGGTGGCCTTGTTCGACGCTGCGGGAAACATGAAGTACCGCCTCGTCGGATTGCCGGGACAATTGCGGACCGCCGATGCACTTCTGCTGGCCAAGGGGACCTACTACGTGCGGATTGCCTTGACCCCCCTTGGCAATTCCAACCTGGTCCCCATCACTTACAAGTTGAAGGGAAGTCTCATTTCCGATCCGATCAGTGTGGTCGGGAGCGACCCCACTGGTTCCGCCGGCGGCACCACGATGACCAACGGTCAGAC
>JBKCTR010000913.1:0-4679 GCA_046318755.1 Planctomycetaceae bacterium | reverse complement strand
CTGCAGCCCCCCCTGTCCGTACACGGTTCGTCCGAACTCGCCCCCCCAAATCACCAGGGTCTCGTCGAGCATTCCCCGCTGTTTGAGGTCCTCGATCAGGGCCGCCTGCGGTTGATCGACGTCCCGGCATTGTTTGGGCATGTTGGTGGCCAGACCGCCATGTTGGTCCCACCCACGATGGTAGAGTTGGACGAACCGCACTCCTCGTTCGACCAGTCGCCGGGCCAGCAGACAGTTCGCGGCGAAACTTCCCGGGCGACGAACATCCTCACCGTACATCGACAGCACCGACTCCGATTCCCGCGAGAGGTCGATCAGTTCGGGAACGGACGACTGCATCTTGAAGGCCAGCTCATATTGCGAGATCCGGGTGCTGATCTCGGGATCGTTGGTCGTCCTCAGTTTTTCCTGATTCAGCCCCGCAATCACATCGAGCTGCCGCCGCCGCAATTGCCGATCCATTCCTGGCGGATCCGAGAGATAGAGCACAGGGTCCCCCTGACTCCTCAGCTTGACCCCCTGATGGCTCGACGGCAGGAAGCCACTCCCCCACAGTCGGTCGAGCAAACCCTGGTTGGCATCGGCCCCCGACCCATGCGAGATCATCACCACGAATGCCGGGAGGTCTTCCGCCTCGCTCCCCAGCCCATAGCTGGCCCAGGCCCCCATGGAAGGGCGCCCCGGCTGTTGTGACCCCGTCTGGATGAAGGTGATCGCCGGGTCATGATTGATGGCTTCGGTATGGACCGACCGGATCACGCACATTTCCTTCAGCACCCGCCGGGTGTGGGGAAGCAGTTCCGAGATCCAGTGCCCTGTCTCGGCGCATTGCTCAAACCCAAACTTCGACGCGATGACCGGAAAGCTCTTTTGTCCCGAGGTCATGCCCGTCAGCCGTTGGCCCCGGCGGATCGAGTCAGGCAGTTCGCTCCCGTGCAGGTCTTTCAGACCGGGTTTGTAGTCGAACAGTTCGAGTTGCGAGGGGCCTCCCGACTGAAACAGGTAGATCACCCGCTTGGCCCGCGGAGGGAAATGCGGAGGGGGCAGTCGTCCCGGTTCGGCATGACTGGTCGAAGGGGTTCCCAGCAATGACGCCAGCGCCGCCAGCCCCAATCCCCCAGAAGAAACCATCCATTCGCGGCGCCCCCCTCGATGATCGGCGGTCTGTGGTGCGGTCATGGCGGGCTGGAGTCAGTTGGGGAAATGGTGCGTCGAAATGAGGAATGACAGGGGCAACTCCGCGGATGGCTCACGGGCTGGAGGGGCCCCCCTCAGTCAGTCGAATGTCGACACTGGCGGCGTGTGCGGTCAATCCCTCCGTCTGGGCCAGCAGGCGCACGTCATCGGCCGTGTCACCCAGCGCCATTGCATCATAGGCGATCAGGGACGATCTCTTCAGAAAGTCGGTGGCACACAACCCATTCGCAAAACGGGCAGTCCCTCCCGTCGGCAGCACATGCGAGGGACCAGCGACGTAGTCCCCCAGGGCCACCGGCGTATGGTGACCGAGAAAGATCGCCCCGGCATTTTGCACCCGTTCAACCGTCTGCCGGGGCATGCGGGTGGAAATGTGCAGGTGCTCGGGGGCGAACAGGTCGGTCAACTCGGTCGCCTCGGCCTCATCGCGGGTCAGGATCAACGCTCCATATTCCTCCAGGCTGGTCCGGGCCAGATCGCCCCGTTCCAGCCGACTCAACTGTCGCTCCAGCGCCTGGCGGACCTGGTCCACCAGGGGGGCATGCCAGGTCAACAGCACACCCGAACCCGGACTGTGCTCGGCCTGGGAAATCAAATCGCTCGCCACAAACTCGGGATTCGCCGAATCATCAGCCAGCAGAACCACCTCGCTCGGACCGGCAATCGAGTCGATGTCGACCTCGCCGAACACCCACCGCTTCGCCAGGGCCACAAACAGGTTCCCCGGCCCCACGATCTTGTCGACCCGGGGAGTGGCCTCGGTGCCATAGGCCAAAGCAGCCACTCCCTGGGCTCCCCCGGTGCGGTAGACCTCATGCACTCCCAGCACATCGCAGGCCGCCAACAGATCGGCGTTGAAGCCGCCAAATGGGGTCGGAGGGACGATGACCGCGATTTCCTTCACCCCCGCCACCTGGGCGGGAACGGCCGTCATCAACAGGGTGGAGGGATACGCCGCGGCCCCCCCGGGGACACAGATTCCAATCCGTCGCAGGGGGCGATAGCGCTGTCCCAGTTCGATGATTCCTCCGTGCGTGGTCACCCGCCGCACTTCGACATCGCGGGGCAGCAGTGCGGTTTGAAATTCGCGAATGTTCTCGGCCACCCGCTCCACCACGCGCAGATACTCGGGACGGGCCTGGCGGCGGGCGTCTCGAAACTCTTGGGGCGAGACCCGCAGTTCGGCGCTGGTCAGGGTGCGTCGGTCAAGTCGGGCCCCGTAGTCGAGCACCGCCGACAACCCCTGGGTCCGCACATCCCCGCAGATCCGCTCGACGACCTGCTGGGGAGACAACGGTTCGCCAAACAGTTCCCGGGTGCGCTGTCGCCCCGCCTCCGAGACGATGTCGCCACGAATCCCCAGCTTGCCACGCAGGGAATCCATCAGCGGACGGGCGTCGTGCTGGCGGCAGTCGATCACGGGGATATTCAGCGTCGAACCAGAAGACATCATGGAGAATGGGGGGGACGGAAGAGATCGAAACGTGGAATGGCAGACCCTGACGGCGCCAACTTGGGCCTGCCTTCAGAATAGAGCATGATCCCGACAAACGGGAGAGATGGTGCGGGTTGCCGATTCCGGCCCGCTCCCGATACAGTACCGGTCACTTTCCGGCCTTTGTGGTCGGCCTGCTGGTCCTCGATTGCGCTGTTGAATGAGATGACTGCCCGAATTGATCTGCGGAGCGATACCGCCACCAAACCGACATCCGGTATGCGGAGAGCCATGGCGGAGGCCGAGGTCGGCGATGACATGCTGGCTGAAGATCCCACAGTCAATCGTCTCGAGCAGCGGATCTGCGACCTGCTGGGGAAAGAAGCGGCGGTGTTCGCCTGTTCCGGCACGCAGTCCAACCAAATGGGGGTGCGGGTGCACTGCCTGCCGGGGACGAATTGCTCATCGATCACACCGGCCACATTGCCAACTACGAGCAGGGGGCTCCCGCGGCGCTCAGCGGCGTGACCTGTCGGCTGTTGCCGGGGCGGAATGGTCTGCTGGATGTGCCCGACCTCGAAGGGAAAATCCGGGCCGACAACCAGCACTTTTGCCGCACGCGGCTGGTCTGTCTCGAGAACACCACCAACGTGGGGGGAGGCCGCGTGTATCCCCTGGCCCAGGTGGAACGGATCTGCGGTTGGGCGCATGAGCACGGGCTGAAAGTGCATCTGGACGGCGCCCGGATGTTCAATGCGGTGATTGCCGGAGGCTACACGGCCCGCGAGCTGTGTGCCCAAATCGACACCATTTCGATCTGCTTTTCCAAGGGGCTGGGTTGCCCGATGGGATCGATTCTCGTGGGGACCCGGGAAGACATGACCCGAGCCCGGCGGGTTCGCAAGCTCTTCGGAGGTGCCCTTCGCCAGGCAGGCATCGTGGCGGCAGCCGCCCTGTATGCGCTCGACCATCACATCGACCGTCTGCGGGAAGATCACGACAACGCCCAACTGTTCGCGTCCCGCATCGAACAGATTCCCGGCATCCGGGTCGATGCCTCGGAAGTGGAAACCAACCTCGTCTTTTTCGAAGTCGATCCGGCCTGCGGCCAGGCGGGGCAACTGTCGACCAAGCTGGCTCAGAAGGGGGTGTTCATCAACGCCACCGGACCCCAGCGGCTGCGAGCCTGTACCCACCTCGACATTTCGCGGGAAGACGCCCTGCGGGCCGCCGAGTCGATCTCGGAAGCGATGCACGAAGGCCTGCGTTCTGCCGCGACCGCCGCTGCTGGCCCCTATTCTCGTTGAAGGTGGGTAGCCCCCCTGCTCCGCGGACATCCTGAATTGTGGGGGGGGCCCTGGATGACCGTTCGAACACGGGAGTGTGTGCCAGTCGCCCACATGCCCCGAGGTTCTCTTTTGGAGGCCGGAATGGCTCGGCGTTTCGTCAACACCCTCTCCGATGGAGACCAGGTGGAAGAGGTGTTTTTTCTGGCCGATCGCCAGATCCGCGTGAATCGCAACGCCGCCCAATACCTGGTCCTCGAACTGCGCGATCGCACCGGGACCATCATCGCCCGCATGTGGAATGTCAGCGACGAGAATGTCGCCCACATCCGCGCTGGCGAATATGGCCTGGTGAAGGGGAAGGTGCAGCTCTACCAGGGGGCGCTGCAAATGATCGTCACGACGGTCACACCTGTCGGGACAGACAAGGTCGACCCCGAAAATTTCACGCGGCAAAGCCCGCGCGACCTGAAGGCCCTCGAGGCCCGTCTTCGCGAACTGCTCCAGTCCATCAGCAATCCCCCGCTGCGGGTGCTGTGCGACTGCTTCCTGAAAGATCAGTCGCTGATGACGAACTTCTGCACCGCCCCCGCCGGCATGAAGGCCCACCATGCCTACGTGGGGGGACTGCTCGATCATGTCGTGAACATGCTCGAAATCGCCAACCGGTGTGTCGACCTGCTGGGGGGCGTCGACCGCGACCTGCTGCTCGCAGGCATCTTCCTGCACGATCTGGGGAAGATCCGCGAGCTCTCTTACGA
>JBKCTR010000912.1:0-3767 GCA_046318755.1 Planctomycetaceae bacterium | reverse complement strand
AGAGTCAGCAGGCCGGCGTTCAGAGACTCGGCCGAGAGGGCCCCTGTCGATGCGGCAGAGGGCCCTCTCCTCGAGCGGTTCCCGCAACGGAACCGAAACTCAAATCAGACGGATGTCACATTCACGAAGATGTCGGCGGTGTTTGTGCCGCCGTCCCCATCCCTCATGGTCAGGGTGACCTTCCGCTGCAGCAGGCTGGAACTCGTCGTCTTGAACATCAGCCGCTTGAGGACCGCCGAGACATTCACCGCGTTGGCGTTCGTGTTGAAGGTCAGCGCGAACGCCGTGGTTCCCGTCCCTCCCGAGTAGCTGGCGAACTCGGTGCCGTTGAACAGCACCTTTTTGGTGCTGGTGTTGATGAACAGGCCCGAGGTCGGGCTGTCACCCGCGAGTGTCTGCAACGAAATCGAATCGCCGGTCTGCAGGTTGAGGGTGATGGCCGCGGTCAGGCTGCCACCGGCGAAGTCCATCGAATCGACGTCGGCCACGGCACCATTCGCCGCGAGCAACACCCCCGAGGAATTCACTGTGAAGGTCACATCCGACAATCCCGAGAAGGTCGAGGCGTCGTTGACACTGACCACCGAGATCGTCTTGGTTCTCGTGGCCGTGTTGGTGGAGAGTGCCCCCGCGACGCCATCATACAGAGTGAACGTCAGCGTGCGTTGAGCCGTCGACGGGTTCCCCGTATCAACGTTGGTGAAATACAGGGCCCGGTAGAGGGCCTGTACGGCCGCCACTGTCGCCACGGTTCCCGACCGGAAGGTGATGACCAACGGATCGGTTCCCACACCCCCCGTGAAGTCGGCGAACGCCGTGCCGTTGAACAGGACCGTCGACCCCGAGAGGGTGATGGCGGTCGTGGTCGAGATCCCCAGCCGGTCGTCGGCGTGACCATTCGCGGTCAAGGCGGCGGTCAGCGAGCCCCCCGGGAAGGAGGTGTTGTCGACATCGCTGATGGTTCCCAGGCTGTCGGCCAGGATAAACGCCGTATCTTCACGGAAGGAGGCCGATGGGGACCCCAGCGTGATGGCTGGCGGGTCGTTGATCGGGGTCACACCGACCGAGCGGTTGCCGATGGGGCTCCAGACCTTCGAATCGAACAGGTCGAACGAAATCCAGCGTTGCAGAGCGGTGGGATTGTCACCGGTGTTCGAATAGCCGATCGCCCGTCCCAGGGCAATCACCGCATCAGCCCCCACCAGCGTGGTGTTGGTGAGGCTGTTGAGGGTGATTGTCAGGGCGGTCGTTCCCGTTCCACCAGCGAAGGTGCCGATCTGGGTTCCCTTGTACAACACGGCGGTCCCACTCACGGTGATGTCGCCTCCGGAGACGATCTGCAGCCGGTCGGAACTGGTTCCCTGAGAAACCCGGACCCGCAGCGTGCCGCCATTGAACGAACTGTTCACCGAATTCAGGTCGACATCGCTGATCGAGAATCCGCTGTCGACAATCACCACCGTGCCATTCTCGGAGTACTGCGCCCAGGGGAGCTGCGCCTCGGTCGAGGTGAGCACGCTGGGGGCGCTGTTGACGGCGACGATCGACACCCGGGTGTCGAACGAGGAAGAGCCGAAGCTCGGATCATCTTCGACAGTCCAGGTGACGGTGCGAGACACGGTTGAGGGATTCGGATTGGTGTTGACCAGCACGACCGACCGCAACAGGCTGGTGAGGAATGTCTGCGTGCATCCCGCCTGCAACTGGATCTGCAGCACCAGATTATTGTCGACCTGGCTGTTGCTGAGGATCGTGCCGATGGCGATGTTGCCGGCGAAGAGGTCGTTGCCGGTGACGTTGATCTGGCCCGCCGCCGTTCCCTGGTTGAGGATTCCCAGCGAGTCCTGGAGGGTCGCGTTGGCGAGGGAGACCGTCACCAACCGGCCGCCGAGGCTGCCGGCGGCGGGAAGGTCGGGATCCGCCATGGTCATGGACACACCGAGGCGGACGGCTCCGATCCCTTCCGTGTAGTTGACCGCCGCGGTCGGGCCTGTGAGCTGCACCGAGTCGTTGGAGGCGGCGAAAGCGACCTGGGTTTCGACGGCCGGACTCGAGAGCTCGCCATCAGACACCGTGAACCGCAGTTGGAACGGAGCGGCTGGAGCGGCTTGACGCGGGGTGACCAGGGTGACGTTGGACGCCACGGCCGCGACCACCTCGGCCGTCGCCAGATGGCTGGTGAACGTCACGCCCAGCGACTCGGGTCGGATGGAGACCGTTCCGATCACATCCGAGCCCCAGAGCAGGTTGGCTCCATCCAGCCCGATTTGATTCGCGCCCGGGGTGGTGCCGACATTGCGAATTCCCAGTGTCGCCGCCGCATTCGCGGTGTTGACGATGGCGACCGTCAGCCGGCCACCGTTGAAATTCGCATCATCCACATCAGTGACAGTCGCCGATCCCGTCAACACGTTGACGGCCGCCGCATCTTCATTGAAGGTCTGCGTTCCGCCGCCAAGGGCAATGACCGGGGCGTCGTTGACACTCTTCACGTTGACAAAGGCCGACTGGCTGGCTGTGAGGACGCCGTCGTCCACCACAATCTTGATCTCCCGGGTTGTGGTGTCGTCGGGACTCTCGCTGGTCGAACGGAAGGTGATCAGTCGCAGCAGGCGGGCGGCGCCTCCCCCCGTCATGGTGAGTTTCACCTGGGTTCCACCCGCGAGCACCTCGTAAGAACCGATTTGGTTGCCATTGCCATCCGAAATCGTGCCATCGGATCCGGCGACCGCATAATCCACGGCTCCCGCCACCGACAACAGATCGCCGGGCTGCGGATTGTCGAGGGTCGCGGTGACCACATACCCGGCCCAACTGGCGGGCCGGTCGGGATCACTCAACCAAAGCGTTCCGTCGACCAGGATCGCGGACTTGTTCTCGAGGTACAGGGACGGGCTGGCCTGGGTGGACCCGATCACGGGAGCGTCGGGAAGGGCAACGATATCCAGGGGAGAGAGATACAGGTCGTTCTGAACTCCCTCGAAGTCATAAACTCTCAATGCAATTTTGACTTGGCGGTTATAGTCGGGACCGCCGGTGGGATTGTCGAACGACACATTCCGCAGAAGTTTTTGCACCAGTGGAAGGGTCGCGTCGGCGGTCAGCAGGAGATCCAGACTGGTGCCTCCGAAAGAGTCCACCTTGCTCGTGGTTGTGCCCAACCAGACCGCAGTGCCCGCATCGTCGCGGACATAGACCTGATCCAGATCTCCCAGGCTGACTCGATAGACATCGGCGTTGGAGTCGGTCGACAGATTCAATCGATCTCCTGTTGCCCAATTCCCGATCTCCATCCCGACGCGTCCTCCCGACATGGAAGTCGCATCCTGATCTACCAGGGTCAAATCCGGATCAACTGTGAGGGACGGTGACTTCTCGATCCACACTCGAGGGGGCGCACTGGGCTGATTCAGTGGCGAGGTCACGACGATGGGATCGTTGACATTGGTGATGATGATTTCGATTGGGAAGGTTGCCCCGATGGGGTCGGAGGCGGAAGCGACTTGAATGCTGAACAGATACTTTCCATCGGCATCGGCATCCTGAGGGACCTCAAAGTCCAGGGGGGAAGCGGGACTGATTTGGCCCGAAGGATTGACCGAGAACAAGCTGGAATCCGCACCCCCTGTCATTTGGAAGAAATACTGCCCCTCAAACGGCAGCTTGCTGGTATCGAGAGTCGTGACGACACCTGCTGAAATCTCAGGGAAGTTGAGTGCGACCGCTGTGATGCTGGCAGTGGTCGTCCAGCTTGTGGCGGTGAGGAG
>JBKCTR010000911.1:0-5728 GCA_046318755.1 Planctomycetaceae bacterium | reverse complement strand
ACTCCAGACACCGTTCTCTTCTGTCGACTGTCTTCGCTCCACTCTCTCGCGCGGCACACTGCAGACCTCGGGAAGCCTCCCGAGACCGACAAGGCCTTCGAAAGTGTCGCCAACTCCACCCCGCAAACAAGCGACAACCCGAATTCCCCTCCCGATCGCTCCGCCCCCCACAACCCGCTTGCCGGGGTCTCGCTGACTCCGTGCCCAGTTGCCCGGACCGCTGCCCAACCGTCATCACCAGAGATCTGGATGCGGGCTGCGTCAGAGTTTCGCCGACGCCCGGCCAGAACCCAACCTCGCCCGACTGACAAAGTCGATATGCTGTCTTGAGCTGCCGCCCTGCGTCGCTGGCGGCTTTACCCCCGGGCGAGCTGTTCCGACTCGCGGGTGATCCCCGCGGAAACCCTCCCCTCCCTCAGCCCCTGTTGACACTTTGCGCCATGCCGCGTCCCCTCGGTCGCACGGGATTTTCGCTGTCCCCCGTTGCCTTCGGCTGCGGCCCCGTCTCGGGCTTGCTGACCGTCGAGCCAACTCCCGAGCACCAACGGCTGCAGCGCGACACCGTGGCCGAGGCACTCGACCAGGGCATCGACTGGTTCGATACCGCGGCCGGGTATGGTGCGGGGTGGTCAGAAATCAACCTTGGGCGCGTGCTGACCGAACTGGACGCCCACCGCCGCGTCCAGGTGGCCACCAAAGTTCGGCTGACCCCTGCCGACGCCGACGATTTTCCAGCCGCGATCGAACGCTCCCTGCGCCAGAGTCTCGAACGGCTGCAGTGCTCGCGAGTCACCCTGCTGCAGCTCCATAACTCGGTCACTCCCAACCCCGAGGAACTGCCCACCTCAGTCTCGCTGGAGGATGTGCTGCGACGCGGCGGCATTCTCGAGGGGCTTGAGCGGGTCCGCCGGCTGGGGTTGGTCGATCTGATCGGGCTAACAGGTCTAGGGGATCCGAATGCCCTGCAAGCCGCCGTGGGAACCGGCCGATTCCAGACCATTCAACTCCCCATCAATGCCCTGCTGCTGGCCTGCCCCCCCCAGGGACGATCCCCCGTGGGAGAAGTCGCGGTCGACGCGCTGGTCCCGCAGTGTGCCGAGTTGGGAATGGGGGTGTTTGGCATCCGGGTGTTTTCCGGGGGGGCGCTGTTGCTGGCCCCCCCCAGCCCCTATACCCACGTGACAAAGTTCTTCACCCTCGAGAGTTACGAGCGGGATCTGGCGTGGGCCCGGGAATGGGTCGCGGGGCGACCGACGGGAATGACTCTGCCGGAATTTACAATTCAAACCGTCCTGAACTACCCGGGGGTCTCGGCCGCCATTGTGGGATTTGGGAAGCCTGGAGAAATTGGGCAGGCCGCAGGTGGCTCCAGATTACCAAAATCGAATCGGGGTGCCTGAGTGGGGACGGTTTGGAACGCATGTTGCAGCTCTCTTCCAGCGTGGGGTATAATCCACGCCGATGAAGAGTGGCGTTGCCTGGAGGCAGCCCACTCTGCAACGGCAACCAGGAGTGACTGACATGGAAGTTCGTGGTCTCGGATCGGTGTCTGGTGCGTTTTCTGTCGGGCGGGTGGGGGGAGCTTCCGCTCCGGCCCAGAGTGCCGCACCGCAGTTTGTGGCGCCGCAAGACGAGGTGGAAATCTCGTCGGCCGCCCGCATGCTCGACGCAGCGGGACGGACCGGTAGCGTTCGCGAACAGCGTCTGGAACAGATCAAGGCGGCGATTGCCGCTGGAACCTATGATACACCGGAACGACTGAGCCTGGCGGTCGACCGCATGTTGTCGAGCCTGGCCCAGGAAGTTTCCAGTTCGTAGTGCTGCCGCGGGCGACGGGATCGGTCGACCGCCAGCGACGACCGTTTGACTCGCCAAGGGGTCCCCCGTGAGTGATTTGGCCGCCATCGCGGTAACCGTCAGCCCGGCAGACAAGTTTCGCGAATACCTCGTCACCCGCGGGATGCGGCTGACCCGCGAGCGGGAACTGGTGGTCGCCGAGGTCTTTTCGCACCACGAGCACTTCGACAGCGATCAACTGGTCGAACGACTGGTTGGCCAAAAAGATGGCAAGCGGGTCAGCCGGGCCACCGTCTACCGCACCCTCAATGAAATGGTCGAGGCGGGCCTGCTGCGGAAGGTCGCCCGCACGCAAAACCGGGATGTCTACGAACACGATTACGGATACCCCCGGCACGATCATCTGATCTGCAGCAAATGTGGGTCGCTGACCGAGTTCGAGAATGCCCCGCTGGCAGGCATTCTCGAGCAGGTATCGCGGGAGTTGGGCTTCCGGGTGACCGGCCACAGACTCGAGGTCTACGGTCTCTGTGCCGACTGCAGCAAACCCCCCCGCACCCGCCATCGCAAGCTCGATATGATCTGAGAGGCGGAGGGGATCGCCTCTGCATCAAGCGATCTCTGGGCCGGCGGACCACTCGCCTCAGGCAGCGTCCCGACGCGGCCCGCAATCACTGCTGCCGGGGCGGAAGCGGTGATGACGTCCCCTCCCAAAGGTTGAGACCAGGCAGCCGACAGGGGCTATTCCAGCACGCGGACACCCCACTCAGAGGGGTGAATCTGCCAGGCGGCCTGGCGGCCCCGGGCATACCGGGCGGGGTTCTTTTTGAACTGACTCCGCGAGTCGCGGCTGTAGAACAGGAAGAGTTGCCCGTTGTAGTAGGCCGCGAACCGGGTGCTTCCCGGAAGCTGCTTGTGCACTTCGTCCCAGACCACCACATCGCGGCCCCCTTCCTGCACGGCGAATTGATCGGGAGACTGGAGGAAGCGATCGCGCTCTTCGGCATCGAGGAAGCGATAGTTCAAGCCGTCGTATTCGGCGGTGAACTCATTCAGCCCGGGCAACCACTTTCCCGCCTCTTTCAGGCTGACGGGGCTGTAGCCATCGAGAGCCCAGTCGGACTTGGCCACGGGCTGCGCAGGTGCGCGGCTTCCGCGATCGGTCTCTGGGGTGAGGGAACGCTTCGATTCGGTGCGCTGGCGTTTGGACGGGGTGGGAGTCGCGACCCACTGTTCCTCTTCGAATTGGCTTTCGGCGTTCTCGCCGCGAGTCTTCGGCGACTGCTCGCGGGGAATGTCCGTGTTGGGCACTGTCGACTGGCCGCGCGACTTCGCGAGGGTGTCTTTCGAAGTGGAACTGGGGGAGCGCTTCGCGACCGGCGTGTCTTGCGGGCGCTCGACCGGTGAGTTCTCGGCACGGGGCACCGACTCGGAGGCGTCAGCGGAGTTGCGGCGCGGATCGGGGGCCTGGTCGACCAGGTGCTGAACGCGGGGCTGTCCTCGGTATTGGGAGACCGCTCCCACATACCGTCGTTGGTCCCCCGATTGATAGCCTTCATGCGACCACAACACCTTGTTGGTGGGGGACAGCACGAGATCCGCCGGAACCGAACGAATCTCAAACCGATCGAGAATAGCCCGGTCCTTTCGCGATTCGAGCTTCACCAACACGAACCTTCCAGCCATCGCCTTCTGGAACTCGGGCGACTGAAACACCTCTGCCTCCATCTGGCGGCAGGGGGGACAGTTGGTGCCGTAAAAGTGGACCAGCAACGGCAGCCCGGAATCGACACTTTCCTGGCGGGCGGTCTGGAAGTCGGTATGCCAGACCGCGCGGGCGGGTTCTCCTCCGAAGGCAGAACCCAACCAACTCAACACCGCGCACAGACTGGCCGCAGGCAGAATGCATCTCATGGAAGTCTCCTCAACACCCCACGCAAGGTGGCGTCGCGGGGCGGCTTCCTTGAGTATCTGTTGGAAATCCGCCGGTGTTTGCCAAACTCGACGAGAATGGCCCGGTCCGGGGTACGGTGGTGACGATCATGCCGGAAAGTCCGCAGGGGGATCTTGGACGGGACCTGGGAAGATGCCGATGGTGCCCAGCGTGCTGGGTGAAGCAGTTGTGAGGGGGGGGCTGCGCTGGCAGCGGCTGTCCAGCGGGGATCTGTCGGCCAGTGCTGCGGCTTCGATCACCATGGGGCAACTGCCACGGTCTGGGGAAACTGACACGGTCTGGGGAAACTGCCGCGGTCTGGGGAAACTGCCGCGGTATGTGGAAACTGACACGTTGCGCTGGGGGGCGGGTCTGGAAGCGGTGGGGGCACTCTGTTACCCTCGCTGAGACACGTTCATGAGGTCTTTCGAAGCGGTTCCCGAGGATCATGTTGCGACTGCTGACGGCGGGTGAGTCTCACGGAAAAGCCTTGCTCGCGCTGGTGGATGGATTTCCTGCCGGGCTGGCCATCAACACGGCTGCGATTGATGCCGAACTGCAGCGTCGGCAGGGGGGCTATGGACGGGGCGGTCGCCAGAAACTCGAGGTGGATACGGTCGAGTTCATGGCGGGCATCTGGCAGGGACAGACCCTGGGTAGCCCGCTGGCGATGAAGGTGATCAATCGCGACGCCAAGCTCGAACGTCTGAAGGAACTCGAACGACCCCGTCCCGGGCATGGGGATCTGACGGGGGCGATCAAGTTTCTGGGCTCGATCCGTGGGGTGCTCGAGCGGGCCAGTGCCCGGGAGACGGCGGCCCGGGTGGCGGCGGGGGGCCTGGCCCAGCAGTTGCTCGCGGTGTTTGGCATCGAGGTGTTTGGCTACGTCGTGCAGTTGGAGTCGATCCCGGCTCCTCCCCGCGCTGCGGACCCGGCCGAGTTGCGGGCCCTGCGCGACGCCAGCCCGCTCTACACCCTCTGCCCCGAAGTCGATGCGCGGCTGGTCTCGCGCATTGACGAGGCGACCGCCGCTGGGGACACCCTGGGGGGGATTGTCGAAGTGCGGGTCACCGGGCTCCCCTTTGGACTGGGAAGCCACGCCCAGTGGGACCAAAAGCTCGACGGCCTGCTGGCCCAGGCGGTGATGAGCGTGCAGGCGATCAAGGGGGTGGAGATTGGACTGGGGTTCGAGGCCGCACGTCGACCCGGTTCCCAGGTTCACGACGAGATCGCCTACGACCCCGACCACACCGCCGGGCCCGATTTGGGGTACCGCCGCAAGACGAACAATGCCGGGGGGCTGGAGGCCGGGATGACCAATGGTCAGCCGCTGGTCCTGCGGGCGGCGATGAAGCCCATCAGCACCCTGCGGCGTCCGCTCGCGTCGATCAATCTCGAGACCAAGCAGGAAGAGAACGCGGCGTACGAACGCAGCGACGTCTGCGCACTCGCCGCCTGCAGTGTGATTGTGGAAAGCGTGGTCGCCTTCACGGTCGCGCAGGCATTCTGTGAGAAGTTCGGACACGACAGCCTTGCCGAGCTTCAGGCCCGCTACGAGAAGTTCCTGGAATTGGCCCGCGCCCGCTGACGGGCGACACGCCTTGGGCCGGTCGCGTGACGTCGACTTCCACACGATTTCCCTGCCACACCACCACGGTCGGGCGGGCGACCGCCTGGGCGTGGTGGCGGCCGGTTGCTGCGAAGCGGCGCGGTCCTCAGAGAGAGCCCGCGCACTGACGCCCAGACCATCCGAACCACGCGACTGACCGGTTGGTCACCGGGCCCATCGGCATTTTGACCGGGCCCCAGACACCCCCAGAGCATCCGGCATAGGCACGATTTCATCGAACTTCGATTCGTTCCCCGGGGCGCTCACAGACCGAACCCGGGGGGCTGTCGCCCCGTGGTTTCCCAGGGCAGGCTCCCCCCCGCCGGTCATCTGTGCTACGCTGGACATCTTGAGGACAGGCACTCGTCTGGAGACGCGCGGTCCCATTG
>JBKCTR010000910.1:0-14496 GCA_046318755.1 Planctomycetaceae bacterium | reverse complement strand
TCTCGGCCCCCCCCGCCGTCTGGATCGCCTGTTCCACCACCTCGGTCAAACTGACCGGTTCTTGGGCCAGCGCAGCACCCGCCTGCAGCCAGCCGCTGCCGCACACTGCCAGCCAAAGCCCCAAGCTCAGGCCTCTCACGGTCATCTGTCGCTCCATCTCTCGCTCCCTGTCCACGTCGGTTCATACCGACGGTCTAGTCGAGGTAGGTCAATTCGTTGAGGTTCAGCAACACGAGGCACCAGGCACTCCAGGCGCGCGGCTCCACCGTGTCGGGGGCCACCCCCTCTTCTGGCAACAGCTTACGCTGTCGGTTCAGAAACTCCAGACCAGTGCGCAGTTCCTCGGGGTCGGGAAGCCGACCCAGGACGAGGCTGTGTGCAGCGCGGAGGTGGTGCTCGTCTGATGTTGCCCCCGGGGTTTGGGGGGGACCTGCCCGGGTGATTCGCTCGGCCAGGAATGCCGCCTGGCTGTTGAAGAACTCGCCATTGATCAGCGTGAGGGCCTGGGTGGGAATGGTCGAGATGACCCGCTGTTCGCAGGACGTGGTGGTGTCGGGCAGGTCAAGCAATTCCAGCTCGGGAACCAACAGCGAACGCTTCACGTAGACGTAGGCGGAACGCCGGGCCATCTGGCCGGGGGGACTGGTGCCCCATCCCTCACCAGGACGGGACTGCCCTTCGAGCACGGCCCGATGGATGCGCGGGTAAACACCCGGTCCCCCCATTTCCTGGTTCAGTTGTCCGCTGACCTGCAGAACGCAGTCGCGCAACACCTCGGCCTCGAGCCGGCGGTAGGGGTAACGCCACAGCAGCCGGTTCTCGGGATCGACCGCAAGTCCCTTCTCGGACGCCAGGCTCGACTGCGCATAGACGCGACTCAACACAATCTGCCGATGCAGGCGCTTCAGACTCCAGCCCGAATCGATGAGTTCCTGGGAGAGCCAGTCCAGCAATTCCGGATGACTGGGAGGACTGCCCATCAGACCGAAGTCGTTTTCGGTGCTCACGAGTCCTTCGCCAAAGTGTCCCTGCCAGATCCGGTTGACGATCACCCTGGCCACGAGCGGATTGCCGGGGTCGGTCATCCAGTTCGCCAGGGCCAGCCGTCGGCGCGAGGTGCCCGCGGGTGCCGCCGCTTCCGGCTTGGCCGCGGCCGGTGAGCCGGAAACGAAGGCGACGGGAATGGTCAAATGTGACAGGACCTCGGGGAACCCGGGAGAGACTTCCCCCGCGGGTGTCTGGGGATTGCCGCGTCGAAACACCTGGGTCGGTTTCCAGGGGGCCGGGGTCTCCCGAAAGATGTAGGCCTTGGGCAAGGGGGCGGGGGTGGCCCGCTGCAGTGCCTCGGCCGCTTGGTCAAACGCTTCCCGCTGGCGACGTTCGTCGGCGGTCTCGTGATCGTGCAGATCGGCCGTCAACTCGCCCGCGCTGGTCTCGGCCAGCTTCTTCTGTGCGGCGGAACGCTGCTCGGGAGGCAGGCGATGTGCGGCGAATGCCTCGGGCGTCAGCCGGCGGGGAGCGCCCGCGAAGTAGCGACTGCGCACCTGGGCAGCGAGGCGATCGCGCTGCTGCTGGACCGCCTGAAGGGCCGCCTGCTGCCGGACAACCGCCGCCTGGTGGTCCGCAAGTTCCTGGGGACTGCCCACTTCGACATCGAACTCGGTGCGATCGCGGCGCGGGCGTTCCAACGGATCGAAGAGCGCCAGCATGCGGCCATAGTCGATCTGCGACAGCGGTTCGAACTTGTGATTGTGACAACGGGCACAGCGCAGGGTCAGGCCCAGAAAGGCCGTGCTGACGGCTCCCACCACATCATCCAGTTGGTCGTAGCGGTCGACTATTGGATCGGCCGGTTCATCATCCCAGGTTCCCAGTCGCAGAAACGTCGTGGCGATCAGCGTCTCGGCCGTTACCTGGTCCACCTCATCCCCCGCCAGTTGTTCGGTCAGAAACCGGTCAAACGGCTTGTCTCGATTGAGCGACTCGATGACCCAATCGCGATATCGCCAGGCATGCGGCTTGGCACCGTCCCGCTCGTAGCCATTGGTTTCGGCGTACCGGGCCACATCCAGCCAACGTCTCCCCCACCGCAACCCATAACCGGGGTGAGCCAGCAGCCGGTCTACCACCCGTTCGCGCCGCAGGGGGGATTGGTCGTCACGGAAGGCGTCGATCTCGGCCTGTGTGGGGAGCAATCCCACCAGATCGAGCGTGACGCGGCGCAGCCAGGATTCCGCGGTGGCTGGGGGAGAAAAATCCAGTCCGCGGGAGTGCAGAGCATGGCCGACGAAGCGGTCGATGGGGTTGAGCTCTTCCGGTCCGGTGGAAGCGGCGATCGCCGGCCTCTCGGGAAGCGCCGGTCTCTCTGGGATCACTGGTCTCTTCAGAGGGTGAAACGCCCAGTGATCACGGTGGAATGATTCAACCTGAATTCCATAAACCTGGGGATCGGCCGGGGTGGGGGGCTCGCCCCAACAGGGGGGGCTGAATGCACCCGGGATCCAGAACAGACAGATCCAGAACAGACACCGCCCCAGCCGGGGGTGAGCTGTGCGCCCGATGGTCTGCGGCCGTCGCGAGTCACCCGGTGAAGACGCCATGTGGATGTCCTGCCAAGTCCAACGGACGAAGTCGTTCCCAGCTCGCTCTGGGTTTCAAAAGGCCCCGGAGCTGCCGCTCGACATCTGTCCGGGCTCTTTGGGAAGAAGGAGCTGCGGTTGTTCGATGCGCAGGCTTTCCAGGCAGAGTGGACGCCGCACCGACATTTTTTCGGCGGTATCCAGGTCCCGAGGGAGGACCCACAGCAGAAGCACCTGAACTTCCCCCTCGGAGTGACTGTAGAGCGAGAACCGGGTGGCGACACCAAACTCGCGGGCCATCTCGTCGGGTTGCTCCTCCGGTTCCAGTTCCACTTCGGTGTAGGGGACGGGCTTCAGGAAGGCGTCGGGGCGCTGGGGAAGCGTGATCTCCCGAGAGTCCTCGGGCTTGAGGCTGACGCCGAGGGCGGCGGCCAACTCGCTGAGGGTGTCGGACTGAAACCGGGCGGCCATCTCGGGATTCCCGGCGAGGTGATGGTTGCTCAGCACGTAGAGGTAACCCGCCCCCGTGGCGGACCGGCCATTCTCACCGACCACTGAGACCGCAGCGCGGAACGCCCCGCGCAAACCCGGCAGAGGGATTGTCAAATAACCCGGCTGCCTGGGATCGGGTGGAAGCTCGTCCTCATCCGACGGACCGTCGGTCTCCGTCGAAGCATTCTCTCCCGAGGCTGCACTCGTCCCCGAGGACTCCGAGGGATTGGCTGGTGGACCGCTCAACTCGGCAAACTGCTTGGGAACCCGCAGAGAGATGGTGGTGGCGGGATCATTCCAGGCCCCGTGCAGATTGTTGTCCTGCAATTCGAGCGAGGCGAAGTACCGGGAAGTGGTATCGAGCCGATCCTGGTAGTCCTCGCTCCCGCAACCGACCCCCCACAGCAGCAGCAGCGCACCCCAGGGGAACACCCAGGGGCGAGCCGGCGCGTGAAGAGCGGCTCGGGGAGCGGCTGCTGCCAATACTCGACACTCTGCCATTCGCATGAATCCGACTGGAACGCAACGGAGAACACCCAAGTCTCACCGAGCGAGCATAGCCGACCGCTGACCTGTTGTCAGCACGATTGGGGCGAAAGTGCCGGGGCGGGCCAGTGGAGAGTAGCACATCGCCAGCCCGCCACGTTTCGCGGCGGGACCCTCACCCCGCCACGAATCCAAGGGAAGCCGATCTGAGTGGTCGAGTCAGGTTTCCGGTTGGCTCGGGTGACCGGCTGGCCCAGATGACCAGTTAGGTCACTGGTCCTCGGGCAGCGCGGGGGGATCGGGTTGCGCGTTGTCGGCTGGATCCGATCCCGGGGAAGACTCCCCAGTCCCCTTTTCAGGCGTGGGGGCGGTTTCGGTCGACTGGGGAGGCGGGTCGGTCTGTGGGGCCGGTTCAGTCGATTCCGGGGAGGGGCCGGGCTCGGTCCCCTGTTGGTCTTTGCCCGGAGTCTCCTCCTCGGGCACCTCATTGGCCGGATCGGGAACCCCAGCATTCCGGGAGGCCGGTTGACCCAGGGGGAGTCCCCCCGGCAAGCCGCCGGGGAGTTGCAAACCAGGAGGGAGGCCGCCACCACCCGCGGCATCCGCTCCGCCAGGTGCCGACTTCTCCTTGATCAATTGTTCGCGGCTCAGACGCAGCTTCTGAATGACATCGGCGGGAATCACGTAGTACCAGGCACCAACACGTCGGTTCAGTTCGTCGGCTCGTTCCTTGCCGGCCTTGGCCTTCGATTCCCAATCTTTCAGGTCCGCCTCGTACTTGGTCCGTTTGGCCTCGTACTCCAGCTTCAAACGGGCCTTCTCTGCCGCGGGGTCGGGCTGCCCAGCCGCCGGCTGACCGGCGGGGGGTTGGGGTCCCTCCTTGTCGGCCGCCGGATTGGTTGGGGGGTCCGCGGGGGGCTGGTCTCCCGCCGGGGGCTGCGGATCACCAGCCGGCTGATCGCCCTGGGGGCCGCAATTTCCCTGGTCGTCTCCCTTGGGGGATGCTTCCTGGGCGGGAGGGCTGGCGGGCTGGGCTCCCTCGGAATCGAGATCGGCCGGAGGTTGGGGCGGCTCGGGCTTGGGGCCCAGCAGCGATTCATCAAACGCCACCGAAACCAGCAGATAGCGGCTGCTCTTCGGTTCGTCGGATTTCGCAGCGTCCCCTTCCTTGGTTTCCTTCTTTTCTTCCACTCCCGATTCAATCTCGGCTTCCGAGCCGTTGAACACCTCACCGAATCGCAGGGTATAAGCCAGGCCCTTGTTCGAAGCCAAACGAACTTCGCCCAGCTTGCTGTAGAGGCGGTCGGGATCGTTTTCGGTTTTGCCCGGTCCAGGAACGAACCCCTTGGAGGTCATTTCGTTGGCCAGCAAGGTGAGCTGTGCCTTCTGTTTGACGATCTTGCGGTCGATGGTCAGATCGGCATTGAGCCCCGGGGGCTTGGGGCGGACACCAATCAACTTCAGATCGACCAGCGAGCTGACCATTTCGTTGGTCTTGGTGGAATCGACTTCCTTCTCGGGGTCATCGAGCCCTTCGAGCTTCCAGGGGTCGAACGACTTCTCATGGCTCAGGCGGACGATCTCTCCCGGGACGATGCGGGCCATGCCGTCGTTCCCCTCTTCAATCGAATAGTTGTCGATCTCCAGAGAGCTGAGTTCGTCACGCGACAGTTTGAGCAGGTTGGTTTCCACCCATTCTGAAAACTTGGTGGAAAGGTCGGGACTGATTTTGGCGACATAGACCGACTTTTCGTCGGGACGCCGCAGGTAGCGATGTCCCGGCCGTTCGCGGACCGGCTTCCCGATGATCAGGTCCAGCAGAACATCGGCATCTTTCGAGAGCGTGACCCGCTGACCCCGTCCCTTGAGCTTGGTGGCGTCGGTCTCGAGGGGATCGACCACTCCAAACACCTCGTGCTGGGTCTCTCCCCCCGGCATGAATTCCTCGCGGACCACACCGATGAGCGAGGTGGCGGTCTTGGCCAGCCGATCGGCCCCGTCGGCCGGGTAGTTGTTGTGCGACGGAATCCCCCACAGACCATCCTTCAGTTCGACTGCGAAGATTCGGGACACCGCCTGCTCTTCATTGAAGCCGACCACCCGGATGGAGGTTGGGGCGCTGGCATCCTTGAAATCGGGGAAAAACTCGGTGTTCAGCTTGGCACTCTGCAGATCCTCCGGCGTCAGATTGTCGGGGGGGCGCACAAACCAGGCGACCACCGCCATGGCGAGGGCGGCAATGACAAATGTCAGGCTGCGAGCGGTTTCAGACATGCTGCAGTTCCTCAGTGAATGATCAGTTCGTCGGGCAGACGGAATTTTTGATGGAGCGGGAACACAACCACTTCCTGTGGCCAATCGCCAGTCGGGGGAGGCCGGTTACGAGCCTCCCACCAGGCGATCGGGATTCATCCCCTGCCGCTCGTCGAGCATCCGCCGCAGGTAGACGAACAGGCCGAGCAGCAGCGGGGGGATGGGGGGAAGGAAGAAGGCCAGTGCCCGGAAGAAACCCGTGATGCGATTCACTTCGCGCTGGGTCTCATCCTTCAATCCCTTGATGATCTTGTTCTTCTCGTTCTCGTTCTTCGCCTTGTTGACGTCGTTTTCACGAATCTTGTCTTCCTCGGCGATTCGCTTCTGGATCTGTTTCTGACGCGGATCGAGGTCGGTCCGCGTCTCGATTTCGTCGATCTTTTTCTGGAGCGAGGCGGCGAGTGAATCGAGTTTCTTCTTCGCCTCGCGCTCGGCGGTTTCCGAGGCTTTGGCTTCCTCATCCTTGAACTTCTGGACCTGGGCCTCGACCGTGGTCAACGTGCGGTGCCGGGGGCGCCGGCCCCGCAGTTCAATGAACGCGTCATCGCCGGCCAGGTCATCGATCGCATTCAGGATGAAGGCGATGTTGTCGAGCTTCAAATCCTGCCATTCCTTGTCGCGGATGAAGAAGAACTCGTTGGAAATCATGTCCATGTCGGCCACGAAGACCACATTCAGAGGCTTGCCGGCCCCCTCCTTGCCACCCCCCTTGATGTGGGCGGCGATCACCGGAGCCTTGATGTCGTCTTGGGGATCCTTGTCGGGTGGGCTGAGGATCTCCATCATCCCCATGAACCCACCCCGCACGTATTCGTCCCATTCGTAAGACCGGCACTGGGGACTGGCCCTCAACAGTGGTTCAAAGGTGGCTTTCATGCCGGCCCGGGGCTGGATCTTGCCGGGGTAGAACAGCATCATCTCCTGCAGACCGGTGGTGATCTTGTCGGACCGGCTGAAGGCGTCGCGGGCCTGGTTCGACGGGGTGATGTAGACCACGTTGTAGAGCTGCCAGGCGTCGAACAAATCCTTCAACTCGGGATGGGCATCGTAACGGTCCCAGACCGATTCGCCGGAATTCCAGGCGATCTCCAAAACGTTGGTCAGCCGGCTGATGTCGGCCTTGGGCTGCGGCGGAGGTCCCCCGCCAAAGGGGTTGTTCCCCCCGGGCTTGGGCTTGGGATTGCGCGGCGCCAGTTGCGGATGAAAGCGGGGGAACGGGTCATCCACAATCAGGGTGGGACGTCCCTCCTCGACGTAACTGACCAGGTTGTCGAGCTCCTGGTCGGTCAACGACGAGGGCATCACCGCCAGCAGCACATCCAGGTCTTTGCGGGTGGCGAGTTCGTCGGGACCAACCGCCACCACGTCGTATTGCTTCTTGAGGTCCTGCACAATGCGCCATTCCGGCAACTGCCGGAACGCCTGCATGTCGAAGCCGCCGGTCAATTGCGCGTCGGTTTTCAGCACGCCCACTTTCTTGCGGCTGCCGGCGGCGACGGTACGAATGGCCCGCGTCAGCTCATACTCGACCGGGGTCCCCTTGTCGAAGAATGGAATGATCACCTGATCGTCGACGGAGCCGGTCACCACCGTCCCGAGGAAGACGTCGTCACGGGTCCACTTCCCGCCGACCATGGTCTGCACTTCCTGGGGCTCGACGCCGTACCGTTTGGCTTCGTCGGCTGCGGGAGTGTACTTTTCGGTGCTGACCATGCGGACGCGCACTCGATCGCCCCCCAGTTGATCGAGCTGCCGCAGCAGACCCACCAGCGAGGTCCGCGATTGGGCGAGTTCCCGGGGCACCTCGGGGCTGATGAAGGCCTGGACGAGAATGGGACGGTCGGCTGGAACCGACTCGATCACTTTCCGAGTCGCTGGGGCCAGGGTGTAGAGCTTCTCGCTGGTCAGGTCGAGACGGGTGGTCGCGCGGGCGAACGCGGTATTCAGTGCAATCAGTCCCACCGCCAAAGCAGCCGAGCGGATCAGGAAGTGCGATCCCATCTGGGTCCCGTGGGGCCCCCCCTTCCAGTGCCGGCGGCTGACGAGCACCATGTTCAGATAGAGCATGAAGACCGTCAGCGAGAGGAAGTACAAAATCCCCGACAGCGGCAACATACCCAGCCCGAAATCACGGAACTGTTCCTGGACGGAAAGACCCTGCAAGAGTCGGTTGCCGGGAGCGATGCGGTCGACCATCACGGGAATCGCACACAGAATGACCCCCAGGATGTACGCCACCGTGGCACTGCTGGTGAGAATCGATGCCACCATGCCGGCGCTCAGCAGGGCCGCCCCCATCAGCCAGTAGCCAATGTAGGTCGCCAACATCTGGCCCGCGTCGAAGCCTCCCAGAAACGTCAGCACCACCAGATGCGAGAGCGAGAAGGCCAGGGCGACTGTGTAGACGCCGAGGACGGCCAGATACTTTCCGAGCACGATCTCCAGATCGGTCGCGGGAAGCGTGAACAGCAACTCGTCGGTTCCCTGCTTGCGCTCTTCCGACCAGGCGGTCATGCTGATGGCCGGAATGAACAGCAGCAACAGCAGCGGGAAGACTTCGTTCAACTGGCTGAGATTGGCCAGGTTGTTGGCGAAGAAGTCGCTGTTGAAGGCGAAAAACGAACCGATCGCCACAAAAAACACAATGAACACATACCCCAGCGGGCCTGAGAAGTAGCTGAGGAAATTGCGTTTGAACACGGCCCAGATGACATGCGTACGCAGTTTCATGGGGCAGTTCTCCGAGAGATGGGGACGTCAGCAAGAGTGAGAAAAAATTCGGCTCGACGACAGTCGGCTGTCGGCGGGGGGCGGGCAGCCAGGGCTGCCGGCTCAGGCGACTTTGCGCCGGGTCAACTGGCGGAAACGGGCTTCCATTTCCTCCTCGTTCTTACCGAGGTCAGAGACCGATCCGTCCAGCACCAGCCGGCCTTCATTCACCAGAATCACGCGGTTGGCAACAGCCCGCACTTCTTGCAGGATGTGGGTCGACAGCAGGATGGTCTTCGATTTGCCCAGGTCGCGGATCAGGTCCCGCACATCGTGCACCTGATTGGGGTCGAGGCCCGCCGTCGGTTCGTCCAGAATCAGAATGCGGGGGTCGTGCAGCAACGCCTGGGCCATGCCGACGCGCTGGCGATAGCCCCGCGACAGCTTGCCAATGGCCTTGCCCCACACCTGGGTCAACGAGCAGCGTTCGGCCACGTAATTCAGGCGGTCCCGCAGGTGGGAGCCAGAGAGGTCGCGGGCCGCCCCCAGGTATCTGAGCAGCGCTTTGGGGGTCATTTCGAGGTAGAGCGGACCGTTTTCCGGCAGGTAGCCAATCAATTGAGCCGCGGCGATTCGGTCCCGATAGACATCAAACCCCCCGATGCGGGCCGTCCCCTTGGTCGCCGACAGGAAACCGGTGAGGATTTTCATGGTGGTGGACTTGCCAGCACCGTTGGGGCCCAGAAAGGCAGTCACCTGTCCCGAGGGGATGGAGAACGTGACGTTCTCGATCGCCGCGAACTGCCCGTAGTATTTGCAAAGCCCCTGGGCTTCAATCATCAGCTCAGTGCCTGCTGCACTCATGACTACTGAACTCCGTCGTAAAAGAAGGCTGGAAGGTGGATCACCTCTCGGGCGACGTCGCTGGTGGACGTGCCGGCCGAAAGAATCGAACCAACGGCGTGCGCAGTGGCTCGGCGAATCGGCCCGTCACAACAGACCCCCACCCACACCGCTGCGAAAATTCGAATGTGGCCGGACACCATTGCATTTAGCAAGGTCCCTGCCGGATTGTAAAGGCAGTGCGGACGGGCGTTTGCTCTGCAGCGACTAAGTAGTTTTAGCGAGCCCTTCAACGGTGGAGAGTGCGGGAAATGGGACTGGGGGAAGATCCTCCCGCGGCAGGTTGATGCCGTCTGGACGCGAGTCTATTCTTCCCACGCGGGTGCCGGGTTGCGAATCCGGGCGGCGTGGCTGGGAGATTCACTATGTCTCAGGATGAAGTGTTCATGAGTGCTGTGTTGCGAAGAATGGTGCTGGGGCTCGGTGTGGTGACTGGAGCTGCTGGTTTCGGGGGTTGTTCGCCGGCCACACCGGTGACCGAGAAGATGCCCGTGCCGGTGGCGCCCGCACCCGAGGGCAAGCCCGCGGGCGAAGGGGAGTTCGACGGGCCGGTCGACTTTCCCAAGCTGCCGACCGGGGCGGGTGCCATCGATGAAGACGCCCCCCGCGAGTTCACCACCACCAAAAGCGGGTTGAAATACCGGATTCTGCGGCAGGGAGACGGCAAGAAGCCGACCGTGTTGAACAAGGTCGAGGCCCATTACCGGGGCTGGTTGACCAATGGCACCGAGTTCGACAGCAGCTACAAGCGGGGCAAACCGGCGACCTTTCCCTTGAATGGTGTGGTGCCGGGTTGGCAGGAAGGAGTTCCCTACTGTGCCGAGGGGGGGATGATCGAATTGGTGATTCCGGCCAAGCTGGGTTACGGCTCACGGGGAAGCGGTCCCATTCCCCCCAACTCCACGCTGCGATTTCTGATCGAGCTGAAAAAAGTGATGTAGCCCTGGCTGCGAGACTGCGCTGTCGGGTGGAATGACCGCAACCCAGACTGTGGACACGCGAAACCTCGTCCAGCCGACAGGCCTCTGGAAGTGACGGCGCGGGTCAACTGCGGAGTGGTTGTTCCACGCCGGCGGTAGTGGACTGCCCCGAGAGGCTTGCGCAAGCTCCTTCCGTGAGTTATACTTCCCTTAGAGAGTCGGCTGGGAGTGTGGCTTTTTGTCCACTCCTCCAGTCGGCCGAGGGGCTGAGGGGGTGGGCACTGAGGTGACGCTCCTTCCGCTCGTCCATCCGTGGTCTCGTGATTGTTCCCTCCTGCCAAGTTCGAGATTTGCCCGTGTCGACCGAAGCTGTTTCCCGCAAATCCCAAACCGTTGTCAACGGCGCCGACATTCTTGTGGAGGCGATGATTCGGCAGGGCGTAGACACCGTATTCGCCTATCCGGGCGGGGCCAGCATGCCTCTGCACCAGGCGCTGACGTTCCGCCGCGACCAGATCCGCACGATTTTGCCCCGCCATGAACAGGGGGGGATCTTCGCGGCCGAAGGCTATGCGCGGTCGACCGGCAGGGTCGGGGTCTGCATGGCGACCAGCGGCCCCGGGGCGACGAACCTGGTGACCGGTTTGGCCGACGCCAAGATGGACAGCACCCCGCTGGTGGCCATCACCGGGCAGGTCTCCCGCAAATTCATCGGGACCGACGCCTTTCAGGAAACTCCGATTGTGGAGGTCTGTCGGGCGATCACCAAGCACCATTACCTCATCACCCGCTTCGAAGATGTTCCCCGGGTGATCAAAGAGGCCTTCTACGTGGCCCAGAGCGGGCGACCGGGGCCGGTGTTGGTCGACTTTCCCAAAGACGTGCAACTCGAGAAGACCTCGGCGGCGGTCGATTACGATCCCGCCATGCGGTTGCCGGGGTATCAACCCGAACCGCGGGCGGTGAATCCAGCCCAGATTCGGCAGGTCTTGGCAGCGATCAAGCGGTCCCGCAAGCCGATCATTTACGCCGGTGGCGGCGCGATCAATGCGGGTGCTGCCGAAGAACTCACGAAGTTCGCCCGGCGGACGGGAATTCCCGTGACCATGACCCTGATGGGACTGGGGTCTTTCCCGGGAACCGATCCGCAATCGCTGGACATGCTGGGGATGCATGGAACGGTCTACGCCAACTACGCCATCAATGAAGCCGACTTGCTGTTGGCGTTTGGCGTGCGGTTTGATGACCGGGTGACGGGGAAGATCTCGGAGTTCGCCGTGCATGGCAAGGTCGTGCATGTCGATTCGGATCCAGCCGAGATCCACAAGAACAAAGAGGCGCACATCCCGATCATCGCCGATCTGCGGGAGGTGTTGGTGGCCTTGAACCAGGCTGTCTCGGACGACGATCTGCCCGAGATGAAAGATTGGTTGGCCCAGATCCAGCAATGGAAGACCAAGCACCCGCTGACCTACAAGGATCCGGGGAACGACCAGATCCTGCCGCAGTACGCCATTCAGGAACTGCACCGTCAGACCGCGAATCGGGAGACCTACATCTCGGTGGGGGTAGGCCAGCACCAGATGTGGGCGGCGCAGTTCTACAAATTCGATCGTCCCCGGCAGTGGATGAGCAGTTCGGGCCTGGGGGCCATGGGGTTTGGTCTGCCGTCGGCCATGGGAGTCCAGGCTGCCCATCCGCAGGCCCTCAGCGTCGACATTGATGGCGACGGATCGTTCCAGATGAACATCCAGGAGATGGCCACTCTGGTCTGCGAAAAGCTGCCAGTCAAGATGTTCGTGCTGAACAATCAGCACCTGGGGATGGTGGTGCAGTGGGAAGACCGGTTCCATGCCGGGAACCGCGCTCATACCTACCTGGGTCCCATTGATCATCCCGAGGCGGTGGGGCAGGGGTCTGGCAAGATCGGAGAGACCTATCCGAATTTCGTTCAGATCGCAGCGGGCTACGGCATTCCCGCCCGTCAGGTCCGGTCGAAAAAGGAACTCCCGGCGGCCATTGCCGAGATGATCAACGCTCCGGGACCGTTCCTGCTCGACATTATCTGTCCCTATCAGGAACACGTGCTGCCGATGATTCCGGGCGGCATGACCGTCAAGGAAATGATCCTCGAGTAACCCGAGAGTGGGAGCTCAGGCTGTGCCACATCGCCGGGGGAGGGCTGGACCCTTCCCCGGCGTTTTTTTTGCTGGCAACACCCCACTCCTGGCGGGATGGGCGCGGGGCGGTTCGCGGGCTGTCGCACGGCTCGGTCACACGCATGGGAGGAGGCCCGGGCAGGGTGGTTTGACCGACCCGCCGGGCAGTGTTAAACCTGCAGAACGAGATTCGGGGCGGCCTGCCGTCCCGGCTGGCCGCCGGATTGGATTCCGGTCTCCCCCCTCAACTCGCCAGGATCCGTGAGCATGTCTTTTTTGCGACTTGGGTTTTCGGGACGGACGCGCTCCCTGCTCCCCCTCGCCCTGTTCGTAGCGCTGCTGGGACGGATCGAATCCCGCAACGATGCGGCCGAGCCGCCGATTGAATTCAATCGGGACATCCGTCCCATCCTCTCCGACAATTGCTTCGCCTGTCATGGCCCCGATGCCCGCAAGCGGCAGGCGGGGTTGCGGCTCGATGTCGAGAGCGAAGCCCGCCAAGCCTTGGAATCGGGCACGCGGGCGGTTGTTCCCGGTCACAGCGACCAAAGCGAGCTGGTGGCCCGCATCATCTCCCGCGAGGCCTCCGAAGTGATGCCCCCGCCGGAGACGGGCAAGACACTGACCCCCGCGCAGATCGATCTGTTGAAACGCTGGATTGATGCGGGGGCACCCTGGGAGGGGCATTGGGCCTTTCTGCCCATTCGTCGGCCGGTTCCCCCCGTTGTGGCGGACCCCTCGTTTGTGCGCAATGGGATTGATCAGTTCCTGTTGACGGGACTCGCCAGCCAGGGGTTGGATCACGCCCCCGAGGCCGACAAAATCACCCTGTTGCGGCGTCTGTATTTTGATCTGGTGGGGCTCCCCCCAAAGCCGGAAGAAGTGGAGCAATTCCTCCAGGACCATTCGGCGGAAGCGTACGACAAGGTGGTGGATCGACTGCTGGAATCGCGCCACTTCGGCGAGCGGATGGCGATGTTCTGGCTCGACCTGGTGCGGTATGCCGACAGTGTGGGGTATCACGGCGATCAGCCGATGAGTGTGACCCCCTACCGCGACTATGTCATCGACAGCTTCAACGCCAATCTCCCCTTCGACCAATTCACGATCGAGCAGTTGGCGGGAGACCTGCTTCCCAACAGCACCCGGGCGCAGAAGATCGCCGCCGGCTACAACCGGTTGGGGATGATGAGTGCCGAAGGGGGTGTGCAAGACAAGGAATACCTCGCCAAGTACATCGCCGAGCGGGTGCGGAATGTGAGCGGTGCGTGGCTGGGGGTGACCATGGGCTGCTGCGAATGCCACGACCACAAGTTCGACCCGTTCACCACGCGCGAGTTCTACCAGTTTGAGGCGTTTTTCGCCGACATCCAGGAACGGGGGCTGTATTCCGGGTCCGACCAGACGGGAGCCTGGGGCAGCTCGATGCCTGTTCCCGAACCGGATCAGGAACGGGAACTGAATCGGCTCGACGGCGAACTGGCGAAGGGGAAAGCGGAGTTGGATCAGCCCAGTGCGGAACTGGCCGCCGCCCAAGGGAAATGGGAAGCCGCTCAGGTGTCGCCGGTGGTGTGGCAGCCTCTGGCCATTGCCAGTGCGCAGTCGCGCGAGACGGCGGAATTGAAGATTCTGGAGGATCAGTCGGTGCTGGCGGGGGGGCCGCGTCCCACCACCGACACCTATACCCTCACGGTGGCGAAGCTCCCCGCGGGAACAACGGCCCTGCGTCTGGACGTTCTTCCCGATGATTCGCTCCCCGCCAAGGGACCGGGACGGGCCGACAACGGGAATTTTGTGTTGACCGAAGTGGTCGTGCGCCGGCATCGCGAGGGGGCGGAGCCGGTGGTGGTGGAATTGCAGAATGCCTCGGCTTCGCACGAACAGAAGTCGCACGCCGAGAAACATCCCGACAAGGCCTGGTCGGCCGCCAGCACA
>JBKCTR010000909.1:0-10443 GCA_046318755.1 Planctomycetaceae bacterium | reverse complement strand
CCGGGTGGCGCCATACGGGGGATGGCACCGGGTCGGGATGGAATCAATTTCAACTTCAATGGGGATTCGGGTGGGGTCTCGAGCGACCGTGGAAAACCCGGGCGGCGGAAAACCCGGGCGGCGAGGCTGGGCGGAGACCGCTGTCGTGCGGTGCCGTCCCGGACTTTGACTCCACACAGTCGGGAGGACTACACTTCCGGTCTCTGAAAAATGGGGCGAACGGCGGGTTCCGTTGGGTCCCCCGACCGACTTCCACACGGTGACAGGACACACGCATGACGCGCTCTCCGGCGGATGTAATCGACTGGAGAGCGGTGCGCGTGGCGGTGGACCCGTTCGGCCGGTTGACCGTGGGGCGTCCCGATGGCGTAACGCACGAGGGGGTTGTGCCCGTGCGGGCGTTCCCCACCACCGATCCGGGCCGCTGGATTTCGTTCACCGACACCCAGGGGCGGGAACTGTTGCTGCTGGAGTCTCTGGACCAGTTGTCGGCCGAGAGCCGCCGGTTGGTGGAGCAGGAGTTGGCCCGACGCGAGTTCCAGCCGCGGATCGGCGCGATCATCGAGGCCCGGGCGGGGTCGTCGCAGACCGACTGGCGGGTGCGGACTGACCGGGGTGAAGTCTCCTTCGCCACAACCACGGAAGAGAGTGTGCGGGCGCAGGGAGAGCAGGCGGTGCTGATCACCGACACCCGCGGAATTCGGTATCTCATTCCCGACCGTCGGGAACTCGATCTGGAAAGCCAGAAGATCCTCAGACGATTCCTTTGATCCCGAGGGAAGGCATGGCTCCCGCTCGACGCTTGGCATTGGTTTCTTCGGGGTGGTGGGTGGGATTGTGCGTGCTGGGGGTGCTGGGGTTGGCCGGCTATGGCCGACAGGTGCCATCGGGCCAGCCGGGTGTGGTGGAACCTCCCTCCCAGACTCCCCTGCAGGCGCGGGTCGAGCGGATCGAAGCCTGGGTCGAGCAGCGCGGCGAGGCATTGCCCACCTTGCGGCGGTTGTTGGCCAGCGGCGAACCGCGCGACCAGCAAGACGCGGTGACCGCCCTGGCGCGGCTGGGGGCAGACGCCGCCCCGGCCCGGGAGGAACTGGACGCGGCATTGCGCTCGCGGGATGTGACGGTGCGGGAGATGGCCATCCATTCCCTGGCGGTGTTGCCGGTCGATCGCGGTCCCATCCTGGCCCGGTTGAGCACTTTTCTGACCGATCCGGCCCGCGAGGTGCGCCGGGCGGCCGCCCGAGCCGTCGAACGGGCCCCCGAAGAGGTACTGCGTGAGGCCCTGCAGGTGGGTGACTCGCAGTTGCCTTATCTGCGGCTGGAACAACTGCGGCGCAGCGACACGTTGAGTTCGGACGACGTCGAGTTTTTGCGGGGCCTGTTGCAATCGCGTCGCGAGGATGAGTTTCTGAGGGCCGACTGCTTCGAGTTGCTGATCTGGCACGATCAACTGACCCTGCCCGATCTGTATGTGGCTTTGGGGAGCGAATTGCTCGATCTGAACGCCTTGGGTTTGCGCTACCTCGAGACGGTGGGTGCCCGGGCCAACGAGGCGACCCCCCACCTGTTGAAGATGCTCGATGCCCCCACGGCGGGAACCCACATGGCCGCCCTGCGCGGGCTGGCCCTGCTGCAGGACGAGGCGCGGGGGGCCCTCCCCGCCTTGGAGGAGTATCTGCACTCGGAACGGTGTGTGGATGTGGCCGCGACCGCCAATCTGGTGGTGCAGTTGGGGGGGGACCGCGACCGGGCCGCCCGACTGCTGAAAGAGCGGTTGTTGGGTGAGGTTCCCGGTCATGCCTACGCTCCGTCTCTGCTCCGGATTGATCCGGAGATGGCCCGGGGGATTGTCACCATGCTGACCGCCCGGCTGGAATCCGGAACGGGAAATCCCCGCGATGATTTGAACAATTTGCGGCATTTTGGAGAGGCGGCCGCTCCCGCGGTCGACATCGCCCGGCGGTTTTTGGCCGATCGCCAGGGGGGGTATCGCATCGATGCCGCGATGGTGTTGGAGGCGGTGGGACCAGCGGCCGCCGCGGCCTTGCCCGATTTGATTGCCGTGGTTCAAGAGGGGGTCGCCTTGGCCGGGGGGGCTGACCGGGGAGAGCGCCCGCTCGAGCACTGGGTCCTGGGGGCGCTGCGGAACCTGGGACCCCAGGGGGAATCGGCCTGGCCCACGCTGGTGGACCGCTGGTTGACCCTCGAACCGAACCCCGCCCCCGAAGACACCGGCGATGGCCTGGAGGCGCGGGTGCTGGTGGCGATGGCCTCGGTCGCACCCCAGCAATCCTCGGTGCGGCAGTGTCTGCGGCGGGCCAGTGTGCAGGGTCCGCTGGTGTTGCGCCCGGTGGCGTGCCGCGGCCTGTTGAACGCGGAACCCCCCACGGCGGAGGATCTGGCCCTGGCTCGCGAAATCGTCCTCGACAGAGAGCCATCTCCTCGACGGGGTGGATTGATTGACTCTCTGGCAAGGCACGCCGCCGGGTCGGTCGAGACCATCGAAACTTTGATGACCCTGGTGGAAGGGGAAGACTACCCGCTGGAGGACCGCCTCGTGGCCCTCGAATCGCTGGGGGAATTGGGAGGCGGGTTGGCTCCCTGGAAAGGTCGTTTGGAGACGCTGCAAAACCGCCCTGTCGGACGGTTTCCCGGTCCCTCCCGGGTCGCGGTCGAGGGACCCATCTTTGCCGACCGGTACAAACCGGCGGTCCGGCAACGGCTGGCGCTGCGCAACTGGCTGCGCTTCGCTTTGGCGCGGTTGGGGGACAATGCCGAGGGGAACCAGTCGCAACGGCTGCAACAGTTGCAATGATGGTTCCGAGGGTACGTCCGGGAGTGTCCTGAGCGGGAGGGGGCGGGTTCTGGCGGGAATTGACGGTAGACGCCCGTCGGGACTACTTTCGACCGAGAATTGATGACTCCGGGAGGGTCGGACGGCAATCGAATCGCGGTTCCCACGGGGAACGGGTTGCCGGGGTGGTCTTCCCCGGGAGACGGCATGTTCGCCCGATTTGGGAATTGGGTGGCCCGGCATTGGATCGGGCTGCTGATGTTTTGGCTCATCCTGTTTGTGGCGTCGTTGGGCCAGCAGCAGCGTTGGTTCGACCCATTTCTGGGGCCCGGCACGGTTCCCACCTGGACCGACGTGGCGCAGGATGGGGAGTTCACCTTTCTGCCCCCCGACATCCAAAGCCTGGTGGGCGAGCGTCTGCTGGCGAAGGCGTTTCCCGAAGATCTGCTGAAGAGCAGCGTGGTGGTGGTGGTGCGGCGGTACCAGAAGCCGCTGGATGAGGTGGACCGCACGTTCATCCGCGAGGTGCTGACCCCGCGTTTGAAGGAAGTGAGCGGAGCGGGAGCGGGAGATTCGGCGCTGGAGATCCGCTCGCCGGACGACAAGCTGGTGGGGCAACTGCTGGTCAGCGAGGCCGACGATGCCTGCCTCGTGGTGTTACCCCTCGAGCACGAGTTTCTGGCATGGTCGAACCGGGAGGTGATCGACCGGGTCGAGTCGCTGATTTTTCAGGAACTGCCCCACGAGCAGAATGCCGACCACAACCCGGTGATTCCCGCCGGACTCGATCTGGCGTTGAGCGGCACGGGGACGGTGGGGCGGGACATGTTGGTGGCCGCCCAGGAGAGCGCATCGGCCACCGAACGCTGGACCGTGGTGCTGGTGGTGCTGTTGCTGGCGGGAATTTACCGCGCCCCCCTGCTGGCGCTGATTCCGCTGTTGACCGTCATGGTGTCGGTTCAGGTGGCCCTCTCGTTGTTGATCTGGCTGACCCGGCTGCCGCCCGAATGGGTGGGGGGGTGGAAGTACAATGTGTTCGTTGGGCTCGAGGTGTACATCACCGTGGTGGTGTATGGCACCGGCGTCGATTATTGCCTGTTCCTGATCGCCCGTTACAAGGAAGAGTTGGACCAGGGGGCACCGCTGGGCCGGGCCGTGGCGAATTCTCTGTCGCGGGTGGGGGCGGCGCTGACCGCCAGTGCCTTCACCGTCATCTGCGGGATTGGCATGATGATCTTCGCCCAGTTCGGCAAGTTCCGTGAGGCGGGGGTGGGCATCGGTCTGGCGCTGGTGGTGGGATTTGTGGCGTCATTGACCCTGACCCCCTCGCTGCTCCAACTGCTGGGTCGCTGGGCCTTCTGGCCCCTGGCCAGGTTGCGGCCCGTCGAACGGACCGGCACGGGAAGCTGGGGAACGCGGTTGATCAACCGCCTGATTCCCCGGAACAAGTTCCAGATCTTCTGGGACTACGTCGGCGATATGGTGATGCGCCGGCCCGGGACCGTGCTGTTGTCGAGCGTGGCCCTGATGGCTCCGTTGGCCCTGATTGGATTCATGTACTACGACTACCTCAGCTATGGTCTGCTGAGCGAGTTGCCGCCCACCAACAGCAGTGTGGTGGGGGCCAAGGCCGTGCAGGAGCACTTCCCGGCCGGCTACGCGGGACCCCTGACCATTCTGATTGACTCCGATGAAATCGACTTCAATTCGGGGAGTGGGCGGGTCGCCCTCGAACACCTCTGTGAGGGGCTGAAAGAGCGCGGTACCGATCTCGCGATCGCCGACATCCGGTCGGTGATCGAGCCGCTGGGTCAGCACGCCCATTTGACTCCGGTCCAGAAAGGGATGGGGCGGCGGCGTGCCGAGAAATACTATGTCAGCAGCGTTCCGGGTCTGGAGGGAAAAGTGACCCGGATCGACATGATCTTCAAGACCGATCCCTTCGATCGCGAGAGCATCCGTCTGTTGGATGAGGTCGAGAGTCATTTGCGGAACCTCATTGCCACCCCCCACACCGGGGAAGAATCGCAGGCACTGGAACCCCTGTCGCGGGCCAGGCTGTATTTCGTCGGACCGACAGGCAGCATCCGGGACCTGAAACGCGTGACCGACGCCGACCAGTTGAAGATCGACCTGTTGGTGCTGTCGGCGGTGTTTGTAATCCTGCTGGTGCTGCTGCGCAAACCGGGGATTTCGATCTACCTGATCGTCAGCGTGTTCTTCAGCTATTTCGCCGCGCTGGGAGCGACCTTCGCCGCGTTCTGGTTGTGGGACCCCAGCGGCTTCGCGGGGCTCGATTGGAAGGTTCCCATGTTCCTGTTCACCATCCTGATCGCCATTGGGGAAGACTACAACATCTTCCTGATGACCCGCATCGAGGAGGAACAGCGGGTCCATGGTCCGGTGGAGGGAATCCGCGAGGCCATGCGGCGGACGGGAACCATCATCTCCAGTTGCGGAATCATCATGGCGGGAACGTTCCTGTCATTGTTCGCCGGGACCCTGGTGGGGCTCAAGCAACTGGGCTTCGCCCTGGCGTTTGGCGTGTTGCTCGATACGTTTGTGGTCCGTCCACTGCTGGTCCCCGCATTTCTCGTGCTCCTCTACCGCGGACGGGATGTCGAAAACAGTCCGGCCGCCTGAGGGGGTGGAAGGCACGCACCGACAATCGCGAGAGATTCAATCTGACCACTGTCCAATTCATCCGTGGCAGGGGATCTCTCCGGTCTGTTCCCAAACCACTCGCGAGCGGTGCGGCCCGGTACCGGAAAGCGAGGCTGCAGAGGGGTGGGAATGGGGGGTGCGGTGCGCCGGGTTCAGCCCGACCATCGGGGCACGGTTTCCTACGCTCCGCTCAAGACTCCCCGGGCCCCCTACGGACAACGCGTTGAGTGAGCCGGCAGGCACCTCAGCCGATTGAGTGGCCTGATCCGCCAGATGCCCGTTCGGACAAGTGCCCGGCGGGTGGCCTGCGGTCTCACGACGTGACGCAGGGTCGGGCCCAGCGACGCGCGAAGAGGGGGGCTGGTCTGGTCTGGTTGGGAATCTCCCGCGCCGGCGAGGGCCGCCGCGTCTGGGCCGGGGGGCTTTCCTGCCAGGCTTCGACAAACCGGGTGGTGAGTTCGCGCAGGGCCGCCTCAAACGTCGAAATCACGGCCTCGTCTGAGAGAAAGTTCGGCGGTTCGAGGGGGAGTGAGCGGGTCACGATGTGCAGCGACACCTCCTGGTCTTCTCCCGCCGGGGTGCGCACTTCGACACGCACGCGGATTTCGCAGGTCACATCCTGATCGTAGTCTCCCAGGTCGGGAGGCGGACCGCGCACGGGGCCGTACGCCCGGGACAAAGGCTGCTCCCCGGGAAGGGGAGGGATTTCCTGGGGACTTCCCCATTGGACACCACCGCCGGGGTAGACCGGCCCAGGTGCGACCCCAAAGCCTGACGAGACACCCAGGGTCAGCCGCAGGTCCGCCCCGCGCCGCCAATGGGCCAGGGCCTCGCGTCGCGCTTCGGCCGTCTGTTCCCAGACCCCCTGCAGCGCCCGCGACTTGTTGACCACCACCAGGGCCGACTCGAGGGTGATGGCCGTCGGGGCGGCCTCGAGCCCCAGTTGCCGCAGGCCGGTGAACACGGCACGGCGCAGTTCGTCGCGGGTGGATTCCCAGCCCTGTTGGTCGGGAGTGCGCAACCGGGGAGGCTGGGGGGTCCCGTGGGGAATGGCGAATTTTTCCAGGGGAATGACGGTGATGGCCAGTTCATAATCGCGCGGTGTGACCGCCCCCTGCCAGTACTGGCGTTGCCAGGCGGGGCGGGCATCGCCCAGTTGCAGGGTCGGGGGGAGGGGCGCGGGATCCGCCGCGGGCCCGACGACGAAGCGGGGACCAAAAGGGTGGCCTTGGCAGCCGGTCAGTACGGCTGTCCACAGCGCCGGTGCCAGCAGAGCCAGTGCCAGCCGGTCGAAGCCACAGCGCGGGCCAACGGACGACCCCCAACAGCGCGGTCGCATGGGATTCTCGGAGGGCCGATGGTGGGTCACAACAGAGACTCCCCCTTGTCACACCTGGGAGGGTTTTGGTCAAGAGGATTTCCACGGAATCGAGGAGAGTTGGGTCGCGAGGGAGGCCAGCGGGAAGAGCCGGTTCGTCTGAGGGGGGCCGCCGCCTCCGGGCGGGGGGAAGATCCGGGATTGGCGACTGGCGTGGAGTGGGGTCGCACCTCAGGGAAACTGAGGTTGAAACTCCGGGTTCGAAACTCCATACTCGAAGTTCCCCGCGAGCTGGTCTGGCTGTTCTAGCGGGGCCTGATCTCTTGAGTACAGTGAGCTGCGCAGTCATGAGTTCCCGAGACACGTCACGACGGCCTTCAGCGAATGCGGGTCCTCAAACACGCGATTGGCGTTTCAATTGGAAACTGCTGGCCGCTCTGGTCGTGGTTCCCCTGCTGCTGGTGGGGCTGGGATACCTCAGCTATCACATGTTCCGGGACCGCAATTTGGCGGAAATCTGGAAGCTGGCCCAGGAAGAGCACGCGAATGGCGAGACTCAGGATTCGATGGCCAAGGCGCTGTTGTATCTGTCTCAGCGGCCCGATGATTCCCAGGTGCTTCAGGAACTGGGGAAGTGGTACATTGACGGCAGTATGAGGACGTCGCAGGCCATTTCGGTCTATCGGATGGTGACCGAGGCGGCACGTCGGAATCCGAAGGATGCCGCGCTGGCCCAGTCCGGTTTCGACATGGCGATGCAGTTGGTCGAGGAAGTGCGGTCCGAGGAGCGGACGGCGGTTTACGGCGAGGCACGGTCGATTCACTTCGCGGCCATGCCGGAATCGAAGCGGTTGGCGCCGGAGAACCGGTTCAAACTGGGGTTGTGTCACGCCGGTATGGGGGATGTCGAACAGGCGGCTTCGGAATGGTTGGCGGCAATTGAAGCGGGCTATCGGGAGGAACGACCGTTTTTGGAACTGGCCGAACTGGTGAACCGCTCCAATGCCGTCAAGGGCGAGGCGTCGCAGGAGCTGACGGCGGAGGTGCGGAAGAACCTGCTGAGGGTGTTTGATGCGGGAAAGATCGCCACGGTGCAGGGAGAGACGGCGTGGACGCCGCTGCAGCGGCGCCGGGTGACCGACCGAATCCTGCAGAAAATGGAGTCGCAGGTGGAACCCGCCTGGCGGGCGGTGCTGGCGCAGTCTGTGTGGGCGAGCCGACGGGGCGACCTGGACCGGGCCGAAGCGCTGGCTCAACAGGTGGTGCGTCAGAGCGACCGTTCGGCCGAAAGTCTGCTCTGGCTGATGTCTGTCGAGTTGCAGCGGGTCGCGGCGGCCGAGAAGGCGGGCAAGTCACTGCCCGCTCAGAATTCCCTGGCCGCCGTTCGGGAATTGTGCGTCCAGGGAATGGAAGCGTACCCGAACGACCCGCGGTTCTCCTATCAGTTGGGGACGTTGCAGATGGCGGCGGGACAGCCGGATCTCGCGGAACGGCAATTTCGGAAGAGCCTGGAAACAATTGCGAGCGTGACGGCTGATCCCAAGGCGACCCGGGCGCAGCGGCGGCAGGCCGAAGCGTTGCGGATTCAATCCCGCATCCAGATGGCCTATGCGCTGATCTCGCAGTTGCCCACCGAAGACCAGAATCGGAAGTCGGAGATCAATACCGAGGTCGATGAGACGCTGAAAGACCTGGAGCGGATGGGAATCTACGGCCCCGCGCTGGTGGGGCGCGCCCAGCAGCTCATGACGGAGAAAAAATGGGAAGATGCCGCCAAGGAGTGGAACATTCTGGCGAGTGATCCGCAGTACGAGAATTGGGCCCAGATGGCCACCGCCCAATTGTTTCTGTGCCAGGCGCAGTTGAAGAACTGGAGCGAATTGGGCCGCCTGGCGGAAGCGGCACTGACGCGGTGGCCGGGCTGGGAGCGGGCGGACCGGGCCTTCGAGAACTTCCTCAGAGCCACAGGTAAGACCGAGCAGTTGGAGCAGTGGACGAGTCGGCGGCAACAGTTGGATCCCGTGTTGGCGATTCGGGATCGGCTTGTTGCGGAGTTGAAGAAGGACAAGAAGTCGCGGAATCTTGATGCAATCGAGCGGGAACTCGACCAGGTGGTGGCCGATCCGGAGCGCGCGGGGGATCTGCGGCTGTCGCTGCTGCGTCTGGAGCTTTTGCGGGCCCGCGGCGAAAACAACCGGATCCACGAACTGCTGCTCTCGCTGCAGTCGAATTCGCCGCGGGTGGTCAATCTGATGGTCGAACGGGTCGAGTTTGAGATGCGCCGCAGGGACGTGCCGGCGGTGGCCCGGGTCCAGGCCGCGGCCGCGGCAGTCGATTTGTTCCGCAATTCGTATGAGACCCTTCCCAGTCTCGGTGCCGACCTGGTGGGACCCGAGTCGCGGTTGATCAAGTCGTTGGATGTCGAGCGGGTCCCGCTCGCCCGTCTCGTGAGCGCCATGCTCTCGGAATTGAGTGGTGACCTGGAAGAGGCCCAGAAACAGTTCGAGACCGCCCTGCAGGTGAGCGAAGGACGGGGTCTGGTGATCCAGAAGATGACCGATTTCTGCCTCCGGCACGAAAGCGACATGCAGGTGCTGAGTGATCGCTTTCTGTCCATTCTGGCTTCGACCCTGCAGCGTCTCTCGACGCCGGACGCGGCAGTGCGGTCCATCGCCGCCCTTCAGTACTGGAAAACTCGCGGGACCATCTCGCCGGAGCAGCAAATGCAACTGGCGCGATTGTTGGGGGCCACCGGGCAGGCGGATCGGGCGGAACGCGAATATGAGGAATTGGTCAAGCCGGCTTCTCGCAATGTGCTGACCATCATCGACTACGCCACGTTTCTGGTGAATCTCAAACAGCCGACCGAGAAGCAGAAGGCACGGCTGGAAGCCTTGGTGCGGCAGGCGGAGGTGCTGCGCCCGGGCTCGCTGGAGCATACTCTGGTGGAGGTCCGGTCGCTGGCCCAGGGAGGCGATGCGACCGAGGCGGCCACCAGGGTGCAGGCGTTCGCCACCGGTCTCGACAAGGTGGGGACAGGCAGCCTGCTCCGATCGCTGGCGCTGTTTGGCCGGGCCGAAAACGCCCTCAACCGTGTCGTCACGTCCGAAGATCCGAATCAGGGAGCCATGCGGGATCTGGCCCGGAAGGTGGTCGGTGACCAATCCCCGAAGCTTCCCGAGGCCGAATACCAAACTCTGTTGGAACGACCCGGACTGTCGGAAGCCGTTCAGGATGAGGCGCTGTTGGTGCTGGCCGAGACCCTGGGGAGCATTGGGCAGAGTCCGGTGGCCCAGGCGATTCTGACGCAGGCCCAGGAGCGGCGAAACAGCCCACTGCTGTCGTTGGGGGTGGCCACGCTGCTGGCCCGGGATGGTCAGCGTGCCGAGGCCATGGCGCTCTGGAAGAAACACGCCATCATGGATCCCGATCCCACCGTCCGCTCCATTCAGCTTGCGCTGCAGTCGGGCCGGGATCCGGAACTCAGGAATGAACTCGTCCCGTTCCTGGAAGAGTTCGTCCAAAATCCCGATCTGACCGTCAGTCACGCCCCGCTGATCCTGATCCTGGCCGAATTCAAGACGACCCCCGACTCTCTGCCCGCGGCCATCGCCCTGTACGATCGACTGCTGGAACTGGCCCCCAACTCGCCGGTCACTCTCAACAA
>JBKCTR010000908.1:0-3165 GCA_046318755.1 Planctomycetaceae bacterium | reverse complement strand
GGGATGGTGCCGCCACGATTCATTCCTCAGACGCTGTGGAGGATCGTGTGATGAAGCGCATTTTGGTGTTGGGGGCGGGCAAGATCGGCCGAATGATCGCCCGATTCTTGGTCGACGCGGGGGACTACGCCGTCTGTGTGGCCGATGTTGATGCCACCTGTCTCGACCGGCTGCGGCAGCAGGTTCCGGCTCTCGAGACGCAACCGATCGATGCGGGCAGCCGCGAGGCACTGGTGGCCGCGATGACCGGGCGCGAAGCGGTCATCTCGGCACTCAGCTTCCATTTCAATCCACTGGTGGCCGAGGCGGCTCTGGCGGCCGGGGTCAGCTATTTCGATCTGACGGAAGACATCGCCACCACGCGGGCGGTGCGGCAGGTCGCCCGGGATGCGCGGGAGGGGCAGATCTTCATGCCGCAGTGTGGGCTGGCCCCCGGCTTTGTCTCGATTGCCGCCGCCCACCTCGCCACCTGGTTCGACGAGCTGCATTCTGTGCGGATGCGGGTGGGGGCGCTGCCGCTGTATCCCTCCAACGCCCTCAAGTACAACCTCACCTGGTCGACCGATGGGTTGATCAACGAGTACTGCAATCCCTGCGAGGCGATCCACGAGGGGCGCCGCGTCGAGCGGCTGCCTCTGGAGGGGGTCGAAGAGTTCTCGCTCGACGGTGTGCGGTATGAGGCGTTCAACACCTCCGGAGGCCTGGGGACTCTCTGTGAAACGCTGGAGGGGCGTGTGCAGACCCTCGACTACAAGACGATCCGCTATGTGGGGCACCGCGACCTCGTCGATTTTCTGTTGAACGATCTGCGGCTGCGCGAGCGGCGGCCCCTGCTGAAACAGGTCTTCGAGACGGCCATTCCCATCACTTATCAGGATGTGGTGGTCATCTTCTGCACGGTCACGGGACTGCGCCGTGGCCGGTTCGTGCAGCACAGCGACGCCCGCAAGATCTACCACCAGATGATCGGGGGCGAAGTGTGGAGCGCCATCCAGATCACCACCGCTGCGGGAATCTGCGCGATGGTCGACCTGCACCGTACGGGACGGCTACCCAGCCGGGGGTTGGTCCGGCAGGAACAAATCGCCCTGCCCGAGTTCCTCGAGAACCGGTTTGGTCGGCATTACCTGCCAGCCGCCAACGGCGTGGTTCCGGTCGACGTTTCACAGACGGGAGACGAGGAGCCCAAATGAATGCCGTGGTGGCGGAAGCGTTGCGAAAACTCAACGTGCCGGGGGAGTTACGGGGGGTGGCCGGCATCGATGGCCCGACTTGGTTGAGGGGGAGCGGTCCCCCCGTCATCTCCCGATCTCCGATTGATGGCCGTGTGCTGACGGAGCTGGCCAGTGTCGATGGGGGGGCGGTCGACGGAGCGATTGACCGGGCTCGGGCCGCTTTTGCGGCGTGGCGCGTGGTGCCCGCCCCACGCCGTGGGGAACTGGTTCGTCGGTTTGCGGAACTGGTGCGCGAATTGCACGAGCCTCTGGCGACTCTCATCACCCACGAGGTGGGGAAGATCACCGCCGAAGCGCGGGGGGAAGTGCAGGAACTGATCGACATCTGCGAGTTTGCCGTCGGCTTGAGTCGGCAGCTCCACGGGCTGACCATCGCCAGCGAGCGTCCCGGGCACCGGCTGATGGAGCAATGGCATCCGTTGGGGCCGGTGGGAATCATCACCGCCTTCAACTTCCCCGTGGCGGTCTGGGGCTGGAACGCGATGTTGGCCCTGGTCTGCGGAGACAGCGTGCTCTGGAAGCCGTCCGAGAAAGCCCCCCTCTGTGCCGTGGCGACCCAGGCGTTGCTGGGTCGAGTGTTGGCGGAATTTGCCGACGCTCCTGCGGGGCTCTCGCAGGTGGTGTTGACGGCCGATCGCGAGGTGACGCGCCGGTTGGTCGATTCGCCTCATGTTCCGCTGATCTCGGCGACTGGCAGTGTGGCGATGGGGCGCGATGTGGCGCAGCGTGTCGCGGCCAGACTGGGGCGCAGCCTGCTTGAACTGGGGGGAAACAACGCGGCCATCGTCACCCCCTCGGCCGATCTGGATTTGGCTGTGCGCTCGATCGTGTTCGGTGCCGTGGGGACCTGTGGTCAGCGTTGTACGACGCTGCGCCGGCTGATAGTGCACGAATCTCTGCGGGAGCGGGTGGTGCAGCAATTGCGAAATGGCTTTGCCCAGTTGCCGATTGGTGATCCCGCCGCTTCCGGAACTCTGGTGGGTCCCTTGATTGATGAGCGTGCGGGCGAGGCCATGCAGCGCGCATTGGACCAGGCGCGCGAGCAGGGGGGCCGGGTCTGGGGGGGCGAGCGAATTCGGAATGAGCTGCCGCCGGGTTGTTATGTCCGCCCAGCTCTGGTGGAGATTGCGTCGACGGCAGCGGTCGTGCAGCACGAGACCTTCGCCCCGATCCTGTATGTGCTGACCTATCGCGATTTCGATGAGGCGATTGCGATTCAGAATGGGGTTCCGCAGGGACTCTCGTCGGCCATCTTCACCAATGACCTGCGCGAGGCGGAGCGGTTCGTGTCGCCCGCCGGTTCGGACTGCGGCCTGGCGAATGTGAACACGGGGACCAGCGGGGCCGAGATTGGCGGGGCGTTTGGTGGCGAGAAGGAGACGGGAGGGGGGCGAGAGTCGGGTTCCGACGCGTGGAAGAACTACATGCGCCGGGCGACCAACACCATCAATTACTCCCGCCACCTGCCGTTGGCGCAGGGCATTCGGTTCGACATCCAGGGTTGAATGGCGACCGGCTGGCCTGGAGCGAGTGGTGGGTGGCGAGTGGTGGTGGGTGGTGCGTGCGGACGGGTGTAGGGGGTGGCTGCCTGGCTCGCACGGTTGATGCGTTGGAGGCTTGGGGGGACTGGCGGGGCTGGGGTGCCCGGGGAGGGTGGTTGGTCTTGACGTGTTTTTCGGCCCGGCTTATATCGACGGCCCCACTCGGGCATCCGGTCCGGAATGCCCTCCGACTCCTCCCTTTCTGAGAGCGGATTCGCGAGACCATTGCGTGCGGATCCGTCTTCAAGGATTGACTCTCCATGTCGCAAAACAGCCAGGGACGGTTGTTGACCCGCGGACTTCTCACTGGCACCGACCAGCAGGTCACTGTCTGGCCCCCTGTTCCGTCCACCGGACGGCGGCTGGCCGTCGCGCTGCTGGTGCTGTGC
>JBKCTR010000907.1:0-7534 GCA_046318755.1 Planctomycetaceae bacterium | reverse complement strand
CCGCTCAACGAACGCTTCGCCGAATCGTTCGCCATGAGTTTCCTGATGCCGGCGGCCTCGGTCCGTTTCCGGTTTCACGAGACCGTCAACGCCACCGGCAACTTCCAGGTCGCCGACCTGGTCAAGCTGAAGCACTTTTATGGCGTCTCGATGGAGGCGATGACCCTTCGGCTCGAATCGCTCGGACTCTTGAAGTCGGGCACCTGGGATCTGCTGAAGGAGAAACGGATCCCCGTCCGTCAGGCCGAGAAACGGCTCGGTTTGGCGAGCGATCATCCCGCCGAACCTCCCTATCCCGAGCGTTACAAGTTCCTGGCGGTGCAAGCCTACGAACGGGGGGACTTGAGCGAGAAGGAATTGGCCAATTACCTCGGCTGCGACATCTGGGAAGCCCGCCGCGTCGTGCAGGAGTCGCTGGTGAATGCCGAAGTCGACGCGGCGGGAGAGACACTGGCGATCGAAGCCGACTTCAACACCCCCCTGTTGTCCAATTCCTGACGAGCCCGCGTGCCCCAAGCTGCCATGCCGGCCGTTATCCTCGATGCCTGTGTTACCCTGAACTTCTACGCCAGCGGCCAGTTCCTGCCGATTCTGTCGACGCTCCCTCACGCCTGGCATCTGCCGGTCGCCGTGGAACGCGAAGCCCAATACTACCGGCAGCCGGCTCCCGATGATCCGCAGCGGCTGGTCGTGGTCCCCCTCGATCTGCAGCCGGCCATCGCCGCCGGTCTGTTGCAGCGGTGTGACTGCGAGACGGCTGCGGAAACCTCATTGTATGTCGACCTGGCCTCGCAACTGGGGGATGACGGCGAGTCGCTGGGGCTGGCGATCGCCAAATGCCGGGGTTGGACCGTGTTGACCGACGACAAAAAAGCCCGCCGCATCGCCCGCGAACTGGGGGTCGACACGCGGGACACCACCCAAATTCTCCGGCAATGGTCCGACACTGCGGTGCCATCCCCCGAGACCGTGCGAATCGCCCTCGAGGAGATCGAGCGCTTTGCGAACTTCCGACCGACCTCCGCGCTCACCCAGACCGACTGGTGGTTCCGCGTGCTTCAGGGTCCGCGGGAGGACTGACCCTGTGGTGCACTCTGTGCCCGCGATCCCCGGCCGACCCACCACCGGCGGGCCAGAACTGCCAGCACCGCCAACGCCGCCGGCCAGAGACCCCACCAGAGCGGCGTCACCGCCAGACGGCTCACTTCGAAGGTCACCTTGGTTTCGGCATCCTCCGGCCCCAGGCTGCCATCCACAAACGGAGGCAGCGAAAAATACTCGCGAAAATCGGGGGGCTGGGTCTTCGTCTGGAAGAAGAAATTGGCATACGCACCGTCGGCCAGGCGATAGCCGACGCCATCCCCCGTCAATGGTGGGTCACGTAAAGACAGGCGGTTGTCGACGTGATACGGCTCATTCCCCGGAATGGCGGTTCCCACTGGCTGCAGGGCCACAATCGCCACCCCATTCCGGCTGCCGGAAATCTGCGTGATCTGCACCGCGGCGGCATCTCCCGCCGCTGGCACGGTTTGCAGCCGGCCGTGGGCCTCAACTCCCGGACCCGAGTAACGCCAGGCCCACAGATCCGGACGGGGAAAGAGCCACAGCCCCACTCCCCAAACGAGATAGGCCAACGCCATTCCCCGCCAGAGTGGTCGATAGACCGACCAGGCTGGGGGGGTTGCGGTTGGGGGGACGGCCGTGTCGGGCAAGGGGCGTTACACCTCGGCCAGGCGTTCAGTCGAATCGCCGAACTTGTCGAGGCGAATGCCCACCTTGTCGAGCATCGACAGGTACAGGCTGCACATCTTGCGGTTGGGCTTGTCGAGATAGTCGAGCACCCGGCCCGTTTCGAGCTGGCCCCCCGCCCGGCCGACAATCACCACCGGCAGATTCGTGGCGTCGTGACCGCCGGTGAGCATGCTCGAGCAGTACATGATCATCGAATTGTCGAGCGCCGTCCGCTCCCCTTCCTGGATCGCGTCGAGCTTGGTGGCGATGTAGCCCAACTGCTGCAGGAAGAACTGGTTCACCTTCAGCCAGTCGGCCGTGTCGGAGTGCGACAGCAGGTGGTGGATCATGTAGTCCACCCCCAGGTTCGGGAACCGCAGCGAGCTGTGGTCGTTGTTCAGCTTGAGGGTGGTGACCCGGGTGGTGTCGGTCTGGAAACCGAGCACCAGAATGTCGCACATCAGCTTCATGTGCTCGGCGATGTCTTGCGGAATGCCATCGGCCGGGCGGGCGATATTCGGCTTGTCGAGGGTCGGCTTCCAACCCTGCAGTTCGCCCCGCTGCCCCGCCTGCTCAATCCGCCGTTCGACCTCGCGGACCGATTCGAGATACTCGTCGAGCTTGCGCTGGTCGGCGAGACTGATTGTGCGGCGCACGTCGGTGGCATCCTCCAGCACCGCATCCAACACGCTCTTGTCACCCTTCTGCACCTCATCCTTGAACAGGCGGTCGAACGCCAGCGACGGATACAACTCGAGCGGGGTGGGAGTGGTGGGAGAGCTCCACGAGATGTGCGAGCTGTAGATCATCGAGTAGTTCTTGTGAACCGACGGATTCGACTTTTCGCACCCCAGCACCAGGCTGGGCACCTTGGTCGAACCGCCGTACCGCTGGGCCATCAACTGGTCGATGCTGGTCCCCGAGCGAATGTCTCCCCCCGACGCCAACGGGGCCCCCGAGAGCAGATTCCCCGTCTGCGAACTGTGAATGTTCCCCTTCAGCGCCTCGGCATTGAACAGCCCGCGAATGAACAGCAGTTTTTCGCGGTGTTCGTGCAGCGGAGCCAACACCTGCCCCAACTGCATGTCTTTGCCCTGCCCCTTGGCCCACCACTCCCGGCTGTGGAAGCCATTCCCCGAGAACAACACCGCCAACCGCGTAGGGGCCGTGCTCGAGGACCCGGCGGTTTCATCACCCCACACCCGCAAAGACTCCATCCACGGCAAAGCCATGGTCACACCCAAACCACGCAAAAAAGTCCGGCGGGAGAAGTGGTGGTTCATGGCAGGCTCGGCAGAGAAAGGAAGTGGGGGGAGGGAAGTGTCCAAGGCGGCCACCGCGCGGTGCGCACCGCACCACGCGGCCGGGACCGACCGGAACATTTGGAGAGTACCGGGTGTCGCTTGATTTTCGTCTTCCCCCACGCGGGAGTCAAACCGGAAGGCCGGTGGCAGCGGTCGTGCCGGGGAGTGCGCACGCCGGTTCCCCCGCTTTACTGCCAAACGGTCGGGGGGCGATTATGATGGTTCTTCCCCGGGGATGGCGTTCTGTCCCCCCGGTTCGTTTGACCGTGACAATCGTCACCACGGCTCTTGTCTTCCCTTTCTGCCAGGTCAGGTCCTTCATGTCGTCGCACGCTCCAGCCAAGTCTTCGTCCGGCGGTTCCATTGGCGGCGTCCGGAAGTTCCGGGATGACCTCGAAGTGAACAAGCTCTTCCGGGCCCTCATCAAGATGGGGGGCTCGGACCTGCACTTGAAGGTGGGCAAACCCCCGGCCCTGCGCGTCCGCGGCACGATCCGCGAGTTCGACATGCCGGTGCTGACCGACGACGACATGACCCGGCTCTGCTATCCCATGATGGACGAGCGGAACACGCAGATCTTTCACGACGAGGGGGGGGCCGACTTCGCCCACGTCGTGCTGATGGAGAACGAGCAGGGGGTGAAGGAGCCGTGGCGGTTTCGCGTGAACCTCTTCATCCAGATGGGGAAGGTGGGGATGGTGTCGCGAAAAGTCGAACGCTCGATTCCCAACTTCGAGGGGCTGTATCTCCCCCCGGCGATGGAGTCGCTGTGCCACTACGACCAGGGAATGGTGCTGTTGGCGGGGGTGACGGGGTCGGGCAAGAGTACGACGATTGCCTCGATGCTGAACTACGTGAACAAGCACGAGCGGGTGCACATTCTGACGATCGAAGACCCCATCGAGTTCGTCTACACCGAAGACAAGGCGCTGATCAACCAGCGCGAAATCGGGGTCGATGTGAAGGACTTCAAGATTGCGATGAAGCACGCGGTGCGGCAAGACCCCGACATCATGCTGGTGGGTGAGATGCGTGACATGGAGACGTTCGAAACGGCCATGCACGCCGCCGAGACGGGGCACCTGGTGTTTGGAACAATCCACGCCTCGAGCGCACCGTCGACCATCGGCCGTATTCTCGACCTGTTCCCCCGCGAGATGCACCCCGCGCTGCGCAGCAACATGGGGTTCAACCTGAAGGCGGTGGTGGCGCAGAAGCTGCTGCCGACGATTCGCGACACTCCCAAGCGGGTGCCGATTGTCGAGATCATGATCATGAACCCGACGATCAAGAAGCTGATTCTGGAAGAGCGTGACGAAAAGCTGTTCGACGCGATCCGCATCGGCAAGGAAGAGGGGATGCAGCTCTTCAACGACAGTCTGTATTACTTCGTCACGAACGAATACATCAGCCGGGCGACCGCCTTCGAGGTGAGCCCCAACGTCGAGCAACTGAAGATGCAGCTCAAGGGGATCGACGTGAAGCAGCCCGGGATTCTGTAGCGATCGGTCCGGAACTTGCGGCGGCTGGCCGGGGATTGGCTGTTCAGTTCCCGGGCCACCCCACGTTCCTGGGCGACATCTTCCCGCGACTCCTTTTCGGTTCGGGCTCGTGTGCTGGCATTCGTCGGGGCCTTTTTCCTTGAGATGAACAAGCTTGCCGTCCCAATGGGGGGCGACTCGCCCTTTGCCCCGGTGTTCCACTGACTTCGCCCCCGTTTTGTCAGCTCTTTTCCCCGCCTTCTGTAGCCCATGTCGCTTGAGTCTCCGGGGTCGGTCACCCACTGGCTGTCCCTGTTGCGGGCGGGCGATCCGCAGGCCCCCGAGGCCCTGTGGGACCGGTATTTCGCCCAGGTCCTGCGACTGGCCCATCAGCAACTGCTGGGTCTGCGGGACCGCTCCCACGATGCCGAGGATGTTGCCCTCAGCACACTCAATGCCCTCTGCCAGGCGGCGCAACACGGACGGTTGGCCAATGTGCAGGATCGCCATGATCTCTGGCGGCTGCTGGTCACCTGCACCCTGAATCGGGCCCGGAACCTGCGGTCGCACGAAAACCGCCTGAAGCGCCGGGCCGAACTGGTGGCGGAAACCGGGCCCCGGCCGGAGGCGGGGCTTGGCAACGTCCCAAGCACCGAGCCGACGCCGGAAGAAGCGGCGCAACTCGCCGACGAACTGCGGCATGTGATGCAGCGGCTGGATGCCGAGGATCCCACCCAGCGCCTGCGGGAAGTCGCCCTGTTGAAACTCGAGGGGTACACCGTGGAAGAGATCGCCCGCCGTCAACAATGTGCCCGCAAGACAGTGTCGCTGCGGCTGTCGGTGATTCGAGGGCTGTGGCGCAAGGAATTGCTGACATGACCGCTCCCGATCCTCAACCGACCCGTCCCGGCAGTTCCGATTCCACATTCGACCTGCGCCGGGAGATGCTGGCGGCTTGCGAACGCTTCGAGTGGGAATGGCGGAGGACAGGGCACTGTGACATCGACACCGTGCTGGCGGATGTTCCGACCACTCATCGGGACCTCGTCCGGGGAGCGCTCGAGGACCTGGCGGAGGAACTGCGTGCCGAGACTTCCTCCGAAAGTTCACCCGAGGCTCCCTTCGCACAGCGGTTCGAGGTTCGGCGGCCGCTGGCCTCCGGTGGGATGGGAGTGGTCTCCGAGGCGTTCGATCGCGAGTTCCGCCGTGTCGTGGCGCTCAAAGAAATCCTGCCCGCCGGGGCCGACGACGCGGCCTACCGGCAGCGGTTTCTTACCGAAGCCGAGATCACCGGCCGTCTCGAACACCCGGGCATCATTCCGGTCTACAGTCGGGGGACCCAGGCCGACGGCCGTCCCTACTACGCGATGCGGCTCATTACGGGGGAGCGTGCCGGAACGCTGCAACAAGCCGTCAAGCAGTGGCACACCGCGACCCCCGACGATCTGGCCGAACGGGATCTGGCCTGGCGGGGGTTGCTGAGGCGAGTGATCGATGTCTGCCACACCATGGCCTACGTCCACAGCCAGGGAGTGCTGCACCGCGATCTGAAACCGGCCAACATCCTGCTCGGTCCATACGGCGAAACCCTGGTGGTCGACTGGGGCCTGGCCAAGGATCTGCGCGGCACTGGGGCCGCTGTCGAGGCAACACCCGACGCCCCTTCCGGGGCAGTTCGTGCTGAGTCTCCCGACCCACGGGATGCGGACAGCGACACGCGGCGTGGCCTGGGCACCCTGGGGCACGCCGCGCCCGAACAATTGACTGGAGAGTCTGTTCCTCTGGGGCCCGCCAGCGACATCTACTCGTTGGGGACGATCTTGTATTCGGTGCTGACCGGCCAGACCCCCTTTCCCTCGGCTCTCTCGCCCGATCCGTCCGCTGCGCTCCAAAAAGTGTCCGCCGGCGATTTTCCGAGGCCCACGCTGGTCAATCCGCGGGTCGATCCCGCACTCGAGGCGATTTGCCTGAAGGCGATGTCGCTGGAGCCGGGGGAACGCTATCCCACGGCCACCGTGCTGTCCAACGATCTTGAACGTCACCTCGCGGGAGAGGCGGTCTCGGCGTGGCGCGAACCGTGGACTGTCGCATTGCCGCGGTGGATGGGCCGACACCGTACCCTGGTGACCACCACCGCCGTGGCTCTCGTACTGACGGCCCTCGGCAGCATCGGCATGGCGATCCTGCAGTCCCGCAATAAACAGGCGCTTGCCGCGGAGGGACAAAAGCTGGCCGCCGCGTTGGAGGTGGCGCGAACGGAACGCCAGGTTGCCGAGCGGGAGCGGGAACAGGCGGACCAGGAGCGGGCGCGGGCGACCGACGCCTTGGCCCAGGCCGAGACCGAGCGGGCCCGGGCGGTGGAGCGCGAGGCTCTCGCCGTGAAGGCGGTGGATGAATTCCGGAGTGCCGTCATCAGCAATCCAGAACTCGCAAGTTCCCCCAAACTGGCCCCACTGCGACTGAACCTGCTGCGAAAGCCGCTCGAGTTCTATCGCCAACTGCGGGAGCAACTGCTGGCCTTGCCCGAGCCGTCACTCGACAATTTGTGGAAACTGAGGGATGCCAGCAGTCGGTTGGCGGTACTGCACACCGATGTGGGAGATTTGACGGAAGCGATCAAGCTGCATGAGAGTGTGCTCGAATTGTGCGAACGAGCGCTCCAGCATCCCGAGCTTGTCGAGCCGGGACTGCGCCGTCGCTGGGGCACAGCGCGTGTCGTGGCCCATCTGTCGATTGGGACCACGCTGGCCCGCACCGAAGACAAGTCGCGCGAGCTGCAGGCCTACGAACGGGCCCTGGCCGCTTCGGAAACGCTTCTCGCGGAAACACCCGACGATCGTCAATTGAATGCCTTTCGGGCCAGCGCCCTCTCGGGGGCGGCCAGCGTGCTGGCGACGCAGAAACGCTGGGACGAAGCGCGGCAACGCTTCGAACAGGCGGCCGAACTGCATCGCGCCAACATCGCACGTCATCCACAGGATGCCGATGCGCGCAGGAACCTCGCGAGAAGCCAGACCA
>JBKCTR010000906.1:0-4575 GCA_046318755.1 Planctomycetaceae bacterium | reverse complement strand
GGATGGCGGATTGAAGCATGGGCAGCGCTACTACCATCTGCACCTTCCCGACCGCAGTGCTTCGGGTGACGAGATCCAGGATCTCAAGGTCGACACCGACGGCCGGCTGTATGTTGCGACCAGTCTCGGCGTGCAGATCTGCGACCAGGCGGGACGGGTCAACTGCATCGTGCCCGTCCCCGGCGGTGCGGTGACTGGCGTCTGCTTCGCCGGGCCCGAGGCGCAGACCCTGGTCGCCTTCACCAAAGACAAAATCTTCACCCGCCCGGTGAAGACGAAAGGGGCCCATCCGCTGGCGAAGCCCAACAAGCCGGGCGCCCCCCGGCTGTAGCGGCACCGGCGGACACCCCCCGGTTACGGATGTGCCCCGAGATCAACGGAGGACCTGGTCAGGCAGCCGCGTGCCCTCACAGCACCGGCTTCTTGACCGTCAGCAAGGCCCACACCGTGATGAACAGAATCACGTGCAGTACGGCGGCCAGCGTCGCCACGCCGTAGATCGTCTGGGCCGAGTCATCGGGGCGGGTCTTGCGTTTGAGGATCTTGGTCGCGAGCACATTGCAGACCCAGTTCCAGTGCAGCATCACGTGCACCAGCAAGACCACAGCACACGTGCAGATCGCGGCGAATTGGATCCGGAACCAGGTGTCATACCCCCAGCCCCAGAGGCTCCAGCCTGCCGCCTTCGTGGGGGTGGGAAACACCGCCACCAACAAGGTGCTGACCACTCCCACCGCCGTCACGGCGAGCAAGGCGAGGGTGTCGAGCCAAAAATTGATGGTCACCAACGACCGGGTCCGCCCCTTCGACTCGGTCGTCAGATCCGCCCCGTCGGCCTCCGTGGGTTTCGGTCGGCCGGTTGATTCCGCCTGCATGTGTGTCTCTGGATTTCAACAGCGTTTCGTCAACAAACCACCCCCCACATCCTCGTACCAGTCATCCCGTCGTGGTCGACGCAGAGGACGGTCTTCACCTCTGACCGGCGACAACGCAACAGGCCCAGTCCACCAAACCAAGTGCACCGGCTGCCATTCACGAGATGGCCGGTGTTGCGCTGCGGCAAATTCCGGCCTGCTCCTGCGGAATGAGTTGCCTCGCGGAACAGGGTCGATCGTTGGCCAGGCCGTTGGTGGAACTGAGCCGATGGTCGACCCGGCGACTCGGTGCTGGACAGCCCCGGGAATTTCCTCCGCGTCCCTCCCGCGCCCCGCTCACGGAGGGCTGCCGAGTTCCCGCTGCAGGGCTGGCAACAGGTACCGCAGCACATACGCCGCCGAGCAGATCCAGAACACGATCCACGCCACCCGCACATACCACGGAATCACGTGGCCCACGTAGGTGTGGTAGCGCCCTTCCTCGACCGGTGTGGGTAACTCGGCTTCGTTCATGACAACACCTCTGGCAGCGACTCTTCGCGAAAACTCTGACCCCGGAACCGACATCGCTGTCGCGTCCAATCCGGACCTCGATGTCAAGTATACCCCAGAGGTGATTTCCAGGGGGAGTGCCAAGGCTGTTTCCCAAGAGTGAAAAGTGCCGACCCCCCCCATTGCCTCCCCCCATCGCCCCCCCTCCCGCTCCCGTTCCCGCCAGATCCTGCGATCGCGTGTGGATTCCCGTCGCGCTCCACGCTGGACCTGCAGAGGGGTTGGGGCATCTGATATCCTGCTGCGTCGGGCTGGGGGCAGCACATGTCGGGGGCCAGTGGTCGAACATCTCCGCACACGGGCTGGGTGGAAGTGTCACCCGCACCAACTCCCCGAACCCGTTGCCGTCGGAACGGGTCTTTAGCCGATGCGTCGTGCGCCCGAGTGGGCCGTCCCTCCCGGCCAGACCTCCCCCCCGTGCTCCACCAACAGTCCGTCGTCGCTCGAACTGCCACAACGCCCCCCGCGGTTTCTGTCCCTTTTTTCTTGCCTGGGTTGCAACCGACCTCTCCGTCGGTCGGAATGGCTGTATGTCGTCTCTGGATGAAGTTCACAATCTGATTGCCCAGGCCATGCGCGGGGACCAGTTCCGGTTCCGACGGCAGTTGCGCACCCTCCGCGAGGCGGCCAAACAGAACCGCCCCCACGACCGCAACCTCACCCGCCTCGCCGCCGAAGTCCAGGAGTCGGTCGACCGCCGGGCCAAGCGGGCAGCCTCCATTCCCACCATCCCCTTCGACGACGACCTGCCCGTCAGTCAACGCCGGGATGAACTGCGGGCGGCCCTGCTCGAACACCAGGTGCTGGTCGTCTGTGGCGAAACGGGTTCGGGAAAATCGACGCAGCTTCCCAAGATCTGTCTCGCGGCCGGTCGGGGAATCGACGGGGTGATCGGCCACACCCAGCCCCGCCGCATCGCCGCCCGCTCGATCGCCACCCGCATCTCCCAGGAACTCCCCGGCAGTGCCGGACTGGTCGGCTCCAAGGTCCGCTTCAACGACGAAACCGGTCCCCAGACCCTCATCAAGCTGATGACCGACGGGATCCTGCTGGCCGAGACGCAGCGCGACCGCTTCCTCAACCAGTACGACACCCTCATCATCGACGAGGCGCACGAACGCTCCCTCAACATCGACTTCCTGCTGGGCTATCTCAAGCAACTGCTCCCCCGGCGCCCCGACCTCAAGCTCATCATCACCTCGGCCACCATCGATGCCGAGCGATTCGCCGAGCACTTCGCCACCACCCGCGGCCCTGCTCCCATCCTCACCGTCTCGGGCCGGACTTATCCGGTCGAAGTCCGCTGGCGTCCCCCGGCCACCGAAGACGATGACGAACCCGACTGGGACCGCGCCATCGCCCAGGCGATCGACGAGGTGGCCGCGATCGATACCGGCGACGTGCTGGTCTTCCTGCCGACGGAACGGGACATCCACGATCTCGCCAAGGTGCTGCGCGGGCGAGACTTTCCCGGCGACCGCCCCAGCCGTAAGACCGAGATTCTCCCCCTCTACGCCCGCCTGCCAACCTCCGAGCAGAACCGCGTCTTCGCACCGCACCCCCACCGCCGCATCGTGCTGGCCACCAACGTGGCCGAGTCATCACTCACTGTGCCGGGCATCCGCTACGTCATCGACCCGGGCACCGCCCGCATCAGCCGGTACTCGGCCCGGTCGAAATTCCAGCGGCTTCCCATCGAGCCGATCGCCCAATCGTCGGCCGACCAGCGCAAGGGGCGCTGCGGCCGCGTGGGCCCCGGCATCTGCGTACGGCTCTACAGCGAGCAAGACTATCTCTCGCGCGAACGCTTCACCCCCCCCGAGGTGCAGCGCACCAGCCTCGCCAGCGTCATCCTGCAACTGAAGACCCTCAACTTCGGCGAGATCGAAGAGTTCCCGTTCATGGATCCCCCTCGTCCCGAGGCGATCCGCGATGGCATCAAGACACTGTTCGAACTCGGTGCGCTCGATGAGGCGAATCAACTGACCCCCTTGGGCAAACGGCTGGGGCGGCTGCCTGTTGATCCGCGGGTGGGGCGCATCATTCTCGCCGGCGATGACGAGGGCTGCCTGAGTGACATCCTCATCATCGCCGCGGTGCTCGAACTGCAGGACCCCCGCGAACGCCCACTCGACAAGCAGCAGGCGGCCGACGCCTGTCACGAGCAGTTCGCCGTCGAAGATTCCGACTTCCTCGGCTTTCTCAAGCTGTGGGAGTTCTTCGACGAACTCCGGCACAAGCTCTCGCGCAGCGCGCTCCGCAAGGCGTGCCACCAAAACTTCCTGTCGTACAACCGCATTCAGGAATGGCTCGATGTGCATCGCCAACTGCTCGAACTGTGTGCCGAGCTGGGGCTGAAACCCCAGCAGCGCCGCAACGACAGCCAGGCCATCCACCGCGCCCTGCTGACCGGGCTGCTTTCGAATGTGGCCCTGAAGGGAGAGGGACAGGAATACCAGGTGGGAGGTGGGGCGAAGGTGGTGCTGTGGCCCGGGTCGGCCCTGCGTCCCCGGCCACCCAAGTGGGTGGTTGCCGCCGAGCAGATTGAAACCACCCGCCGCTATCTGCGGGTCGCCGGGAAAATCGACCCGGGCTGGATCGAACGGCTGGCCGCCCATCTCATCAAGCGGTCGTATGGCGAACCGACCTGGAATGCCCAGCGGGCCTGCGTGACCGCCCCCGAGAAGGTCTCATTGTGGGGCCTGGCGATCATGCAGCGGGCGAGTGTCAATTACGGGCCGATCGATCCCGTCCAGTCCCGCACGCTGTTCATTCGGCATGCCCTCGTCCGTGGCGAGTACCAGACGCCGGGGAAATTCAAACAGCGCAATCAGAAGCTGCTCGACGACCTGAAGCAGCTCGAAAAGAAAATTCGGCACGCTCACTTCACCGTCGACGAACAGGTGCTGGAGGCGTTCTTCGAGACGCGCATTCCCCCGCATGTCTTCGATGGGGCCCGCTTCGAGAAATGGCGGCAGGTGGCCGAGCGCGACCAGCCCGATCTGCTCTGCTTCCAGCAGGCGGATCTGCTGGGGGATGACTCGCCGCAGGTGACGGCGGCCAACTACCCCGACCAGCTCAGCCTGCAGGGAAGCCCGCTGCCGCTCGATTACCGCTTCGATCCGGGACATGCCGCCGATGGCGTGAC
>JBKCTR010000905.1:0-1006 GCA_046318755.1 Planctomycetaceae bacterium | reverse complement strand
AGCGGGCGCGGAAGCTGGCGACCGACCAGAAGTGGCTGGGAGAGGCGCAGGGGCAGGCGGTGAAGATCGTGGCCCAGCTCTTGCCGCATCTTCCGCAGAACCACAAATACCGGCTGGTAATGATGCACCGTCCGCTGCAGGAGATCATTTCGTCGCAGAAGAAGCTGCTGGCGCGACTGGGGAAAGAAGGGGGGCAGATCGCCGACGAGGCGCTGCAGAAGACCTACCGGCAGCAGGTGCGGCAGGTGCGGGCGCTGCTCAGTCACTACCAGAAAAAGGAAGTGCTGGATGTGATGGATGTGAAGTACCACGACGTGCTGCGGGACCCGCAGGGAGTGGCCCGCGAGCTGGCGGCCTTCCTGGGAGAGGGCTTCGACGCCGACAAGGCCGCCTGGGCGGTCGACCCAACGCTGAGGCACGAAAAGTACTGATGCCTCGCTCCGTACGATAGTTTTTCAACCTGTCGGTCAATCGACGAGGTCATCGCGAGAAAAGCGGAACCTCGTCGTGCTGTGAGCGGCGTCGTGGGACACTTGGGTGTTCGACAAATTGGAAAATTCGTCGTACGGACCAGGGGCGTCTGCCCCGCCGTACGATAGGTTTTCAACCTGTCGGTCAATCGACGTGGGGATCGCGAGGAGGGCGGAACGTCGTCGCGCTGTGGGCCGCGTCTTGGGACACTTGGCTGTTCGACAAATTGGAAAATTCGTCGTACGGACCGGGGGCGTCTGCCCCGGTCCCGTACGATAGGTTTTCAAGCTGTCGGTCAATCGACGAGGACATCCCGAGGAGGGTGGAACCTCGTCGCGCTGCGGGCGGCGTCGTGGGACACTTGGGTATTCGACAAATTGGAAAATTCGTCGTACGGACCAGGGGCGGCCGCCCCGCCGTACGATAGGTTTTCAACCTGTCGGTCAATCGACGAGGTCATCGCGAGGGACGCCCGGACGCTCCTCGCGCTGTGGCTCTCACTTCTACACATCTGACTCAGCCGACGTCGCTCATT